>JAOZLT010000247.1:2842-3071 GCA_029934675.1 Candidatus Altimarinota bacterium
AAAGTCGTAATTGATCACAGAATGCGTGAGGGCACCAACTGATACGACATCAATTCCCGTTCCGGCAATATCAGTCACCGTATCCAGATTCACATCACCCGAAGCTTCAAGCAGGATCGCTCCATGCTCAATTGATACAGCTGTCCTTAATTCATCGAGTGTAAAATGGTCCAGCATGATCATCTTGATAGGATACTTGATCGCTCTCTTATACTCGTCAAGATCCGTT
>JAOZLT010000040.1 GCA_029934675.1 Candidatus Altimarinota bacterium
ACATAGAGGCTACATTGAGGCTACTTCGTTCCGCTTCGCTACACTTTGAGGCTACTATTGTGGTTGTAATTAGTAATCCACAATTGTAGCCACCATTGTAGCCTCAGCGACGTCAGGAGCGTAGCCTCTATGTAGCCTCAATGTATAGCCTCTATTGGAAAATCTAACGTTATGTGATAATTTAATTTAGCTTATTTAGATAATTATGCAGATTCGACAATGGACTTGAAATCCGACCTAAAAACACTGGTAAATTCCATTGATAAAGATCTCCAGTATCTTTGACGGTTTAGGAATTAAGGAAAAACAGAAAAAAGCCGAGGAATTATCAGCCAAAGAGGGTTTTTGGGATAATCGGAAGGATGCGGAAAAAATATTAAAAGAACTAAAATATTGGGAAAATCTGACTAAAAAATGGGAGGAAATTAGGAAAAAGCGACAAGATTTGGAAGAATTAGTTGATTTGTTGGATAAAGAAAAAGAAAATGAAATTGAAGATTTTCAAAATGAATTTACAGAGCTAGAGTCTGCTCATCAAAAAGCACATATAGAGTTGTTTTTGAATGCTCCAAATGACCAAAATGATGCAATTATTATTCTCTCATCTGGGACAGGAGGTGTAGATGCTCAAGATTGGACTGAGATGCTTATGAGAATGTATTTGAGATACGCGGAGAGCCATAATTTTAAAGCAACTGTCCGGGAAAAAACCATGGGAGCTGAAGCTGGCATAAAAAGTGCAATAATCGAGATTAAAGGCATGCTTGCTTATGGTTATTTAAAATCAGAATATGGAGTACACAGGCTCGTTCGCCTATCTCCTTTTAATTCAAAAAACCTTCGCCAGACATCGTTCGCCTTAGTTGAAGTCCTACCAATTTTGGCTGAAGATGAAGGTGTGGAGATTGATGAAAAAGATTTAAGAGTGGATACATTTAGAGCAAGTGGTGCAGGTGGTCAGCATGTAAATACTACTGATTCCGCCGTCCGCATTACTCATAATCCGACTGGTATTGTTGTTAGTTGTCAAAATGAGCGTTCACAAGCTCAGAACAAAGCTCAAGCAATGCAGGAGCTAAGAGCCCGATTAATGCAAAAAATGATGGAGGAAAAAAAGGAAAAAGTGGAAGAATTGAAAGGTGGTTATAAAGAAGCTGTATGGGGCAACCAAATACGCTCTTACGTTTTTCAACCATATACTATGGTCAAAGACCATCGTACCAATGCTGAAACCAGCCAAATTGACAAGGTAATGGATGGGGAGATTGACGTGTTTATTGAAGCGTATCTTCTTAAATAATTTTGAATTTTTGATTTTTGATTCATGATTTTTGATTCATAATTCATAATTATTCCCCCTGTCATTCTCGGGCCCGCCCTTTTGGGCGGTGAATTCGACCCGGGAATCTCCCAGAAAACAGTTGTAATAAATTGCACTAAATGTTACACTCAACACATTATTAGTTATATATATATATAAGGAAAATGAATTCAAAAAACATATTAACGATTTTATTAACAGCAATAATCGCAGGAGGTGGTGTTTATTTTTTCGTAAAAAATAATCAACCAATTCCTACTCCAACAATCGTACAAAAGGAGGTTGATATAGATAAAATTAAGGAGGGAATAAAAAAAGAGTTAATGGATGAAATGAAAAAAAATGAAAAAGAAGTCGCTCAACCATCAATAACCAAAGATATAGTTGAGATTGCAAAAGCAAGCAATAACAAATTTCTCTACCTAGTTTCAAGTCCATCTTTAAGCTCCACAAAAGTAATACTAAAAGATTTTTACGGAACTTTTTCATTTAAGTATCCATGGAACGAGTGGCGAGAACTACACTTTACAAATAGTGATCTTACAGGTTCCAGTGGCGGTGACACTAATCGATTTGATCAGCTTCTTGCTTATAATTTCTGTGCAGGTTCACTTGGCTGTGACATGTCAAAGAAGGAAGGTAAAGGTTTCGAAATCCAAATATGGAACGCAACTTATCCCGGAAAAACAGATAATCCAAATTTTTTCAAAAACAATGGTGAAATACTAGTAAAAGAAACTGAAAAGATTATTATAACCTATAAGCCTTATAAGGATTCATACAATGGCCAGGGAGTAACGGAAGCTGTAGATAAGCTTTTTGAATCATTTGAGTTAATAGAATAATTTAGTGCAACTTCCCACAACCCTGTATAAGTAGTTCGTGTATTTACCTTATTTGATTTAAATTTCGGTGAGTAAATACACTCACCCAAATTTACCAACGTTGATAAAACATTTTAACATTGGTAAATTTCACCTATACCGAAACGATAGCAGAATACCAGCTTACCGTGAGACTCTCGGATAGCAAGTCTGGCTATTCGCCAGTCATGTCCGAGGGTGACAATGGGATGGTGTATATCAATTTAAAATTTAGAATTTTGAATAACCAATTTCCAAATAATGACGAACGACGAATTTCCAATTAATTTATCATTTTTGATTTGTGATTTTTGATTCATAATTCATAATTAAATTCTTAATTATTAACGTTGGAGGTTTGCATAAATTTTAATTTCCCCTATTATTATTCTGTACCGTTAGTTTTTAACTAATAATCAAATGTCATTAACAATAGAAACGGGGGAAGAAAATGAAATTCTCCGCAAAAAGTCGAAGGAAGTTAAGAAAATCGATAAAAAACTACTCAAATTCATAAAAGAGATGGATAAGTCGATGAAGTCTGAAAAGGGGGTCGGTCTTGCAGCACCTCAAGTTGGAAAAAATATCAGATTAATAATAGTGTTATTGAACAATGAAATTGTGATTCCGATGGTGAATCCTAAAATAACTACTCATTCTGATAATGTGGAATCTGGTGAGGAGGGATGCTTGAGCTTACCTGGCATATGGGGGCAAGTAAAACGGTATAAAGAAATTACTGTGCAATTTTTGGATGTAAAAGGTGAAAAAAGGATGTTGAAACTAGAAGGCTTTAATGCCCGTATAGTACAGCACGAGATAGATCATCTGGACGGCATTCTGTTTACTGATTATATGGATGCTGAAGATGCCTTGCTGAATGTAATGAATAAAAAGGAAATTGAGAGGTTGTAAGACTATTTTGAAGAAACAAAAACCTTCTTAATTGATTTTTTGTAATGTTTTGGTTTATACAAAGCCTTATGCTGTCATGATGCGATGAAAGCTTATTTGCAATTTGTATTATATAGTATCGAGAAAAGGACTTCCCCGCTTTCGCGAGGATAAACTTCTCGCCCTTTCCGGCTTATTATATTTTTATTGATGGTGCCCGGGAAAGGACTCGAACCTTCACGTCTTGCGACACTGGTTCCTAAGACCAGCGTGTCTACCAGTTCCACCACCCGGGCGTACCGCTTACTTACTTCAGCTTGCGTATTTTACGTTAAGATTATTCTTTTTGCAAAGTAATTTTGCTATACTATCCTCGAATCTAACACTAAATACCATGAAATTTAAAAAAACCCTTCTAATTGCCCTACTTTCCATTTTATTAATCCCGACATTTGCTTTTGCACTTAATTTTGAGGTGGGTGATGAGATATTTAATACCGAAACAATTAACGATGATTATTACGCTGCGGGTGGTAAGATTGAGTTAGATTCTATTGTGAATGGAGATATGATTATGGCGGGAGGCGAACTTCGAATCGACTCTAAAATCTCTCAAGATTTAACACTTGTAGGTGGTGAGATTAGAGTTAAAGGTGAAGTGGCTGATGACGCACGAATAGGAGGGGGAAATGTAATAGTTAATGCAACTATTAAGGACGACCTGATAGTCGGTGCTGGTAATTTTGAATTAGGTGAAGATGGTTTTGTAGGTGGTGATTTGATTTTTGGTGGCGGAAACGTGGTTATAAACGGAATGGTGAATGGAAATATTAAAGGAGGTGGCGGAAGTGTATATATTAATAATGTTGTTACTGGCGATGTAAATCTTATTAAGGCAGATAAAGTCAAAATGGGACCACGAGGCAAGGTGCTCGGCGATTTTAAATATAAAAGTCTTAAAGCCAGCGAAACTATTAACACCGATACTGTTCAAGGTTCAATCGATTTCACACAAATCAAAAATACTATAACGGACAAAGAGGTTCAGTCATTCGGCACAGCACTTTTTGCAGGATTTTCGATTTTTAGACTTCTTACATTACTGTTTACCGGCTTATTCTTTATCTGGATATTCCGATTTTATATGACTAATGCTGTAAATACTGGCTACAAATATTCTCTGAAAAGTTTTGGTGTTGGTTTCCTTACTCTGATAATGGGACCGGTTGCCGCATTGCTATCGCTAATAACAGGTATCGGGCTCGGGCTTTCTTTTCTGATTATGCTTATGTGGTTTTTAGCGCTTGCTGTCGGCAAGCTGATTGCGGCTTATATGATAGGAATGAAAATAATTAAGGTTAAAGATAGTAGCGGTTTTGTAAGAGCCTATATTTCTTTCGTGCTTGGCGCTTTGTTACTTGTACTCATATCTATGGTTCCACTGCTTGGCTGGATAATTAAGTTTATTTTGGTGATGATAGGGATAGGTGCGGTTGCTTTGCATGAGATGAAGCTGTTTAATTTGTTAAGAAAAGACAAAAAAGTCTAAATATTTCGCATTTCCCACGCCTACTGCGGGGCAGGCTGATTTCAGATTTCGCATTCTAATTTTTCATTTAACATTTTTCATTTATGAAACGAGTTATAACATTATTTATTATAATAGCAGTGATTTTGGGAAGTGGGTACTATGGCTTAAGACAATATGCGCCGGAGGTGTTGGAGGAATATCTTCCTTTTGGAGAATCTATTGTTAAAACAAGTAGCACTAATAACGCAGTAGATACTAGGGCTCATAAGGATATTTTAATAAGGAATACTACGACCAAACCAGAAACAGCTACTGAATTCTGTATAAGGCAAAAAGGTTCTGTAAGAAAGCATGGTGGCGGTGATACTAAAGTTAAGGATGTATGTTTTATAAATGACGGGAAAGATGGCGTACTCTGTGACCTCCAATTATTCTTTAAGAGGGAATGTGGGAAGTCAGTTATCAACGAAAATGCCATATCTACTCAACAGGCATTTATTGAATCGCGTGGAATTCCGGGTGTTTATATGATTTACTTTTCTGATACAAAATTCGATGAGAACAAAAAACCTGTAGCACGTGATTATATATCCCGAGTTGAGTCGTGGACGTTTGGAAATCCGACAAATAAGACTTCAAATTTTCAAAATAACTTCTTTACAGATGAGGAAGATTTGGATGATTCAATTTTATTAATGGATCACAACATCAACCCATTATGGTTTAAAGAAACAACAACAGTAAAAGATGTGACAGGATTACTTGGCAAAGCTGATTGCGAAGTGACTGAGGAGGCAGGAGTACATACTATTCGAACTTTAAAATACGAAGAAACAGCTACCAAACCTGTAGTATCTGTAAGCTTTTCGGAAGATCAGATAATCGCTGCTACAGTTGGTATTGCGTTTAAATCTGACTATACATCTGACACGCTATGCCCGTAATTCTATTTTCTAATTACTATTTTCTATTTTAAAATCAATGAATAATATTACAAAAAATAAACAAGGTTTAATTGGAGTGTTGGCGGTAATAATCACTATTGTTGTTGGTGGTGGGACGTTATTTTTAGGCACTGGTGCTATTAGCAACGTACACAAATCCAAATGCGGAAGTGGTTATAATAGATTCATGAGTGGTGCTTCTATAGCTGAGCTTGGTGATCTTCCTGACGCAAGCAATGAGCAGAATTTTAATGATGTAATGAAATGTAAGGAGGGTATAACTGACGCTGTTAAAGCTTCGGGGCCTGTAGCTTCGCTGATATCAGTAGCAAATAGTGTAGGGGGTGATGAAGGAATCGCATATACGGCATTATTGGATAGAGAAATGGATTTGGTGGATAAATTGGCTGACCCAGATAATAAGGAACCTTTCATAAGTGCTGTCTTACCGCCCGATGTTCTTGCTAAACTAAAAGAAAAAGACAAAACACCTCCTGCTGACACAACCCCGGAGGAGGAAGAAGTTATTGAGGAAGAGCCATATGTTTTTGAGCCGCTTGCTACCGGTAAAGTAACTAGCCTAAACACTGGCTTTGAAATTGATGGGGCAACAGTAAAGTTATCCGATTCTTCTGGCAAAGTAATCTCTACAGATAAAACAGGATTCTCCGGAAGATATACGCTTGACCCTATGAAAGCTGGTACTTACAAGCTGACAATTTCTTCTGAAGATTATGATTCTATGGATTTTAATATCACTGTTGGAACAAATAACGTGAGTGCAAAAAATTCAGATACAGGCAAAAGTGCTTTCAGTAAAACATTTAAATCAGATGAAGCTTTGTTTGCAAATGTAAATGCTGCTCTTGAGGGCGCAAAAATTACACTTACCGGGGAAGTCATCGATTCAGTGGAAGGAATGGGAATAAGTGGGGCAGGCCTTGGATATGGCAAAGACGGTGCTCCTGATTACATGGCTTTAGCCAAAACTGATTCTGGCGGTAATTTTTCAATCGAAGTATTTAAAGATTCTGATGAATATAAACTTGTTACTACCGCAAAAGGCTATAATAGATATACTCTGGGTAGAGTCGACCTATTCAACGGTATAATCAAGCTGGATCCTACTGAGAAAGTAGTAGAGGAAGAAATAATAACTGGTAGCGGTGTTTTTGCAGGAATATACAACGTCTCATTCAGCCGTCCATCATCACAAACTTTTTCTGAGGGCGACATGTCTGTAACAATATCAGAAACCACTTCAGGGAATATTACTATAACTGTTAATGAAAGTGGTGATGCGACTTGTAGTATTACAATGAACTCTACTCTTCTTACATCCGCAGGAGGTCAGGAGATACCAGGAAGCGCCTCCGGAAAAACCACTACTTGCTCTGGAGGAGTTAAGGAGTCTGGTGTTTTTAATTTAACCGGAACTATTAAGGGTACTGTCACAACCTTGTGGCAAAGTAAAACAGAAGAAAGTCCTATTACTACTAATGGAATAATCAAAGATGGAAGTATTTCGGGGAATATAAATATGGTTGGTAACGTGCCTATCCCTTTTGGAAAATAATTCTTATTAGTGCGAGTGTGAGTCTCAAATCTCAAGACCAATTTATAATACTTGCGACTCGCACTCGCACTTAAGACTATTTATTTATGAACTATTTAATTGATACCCATTGTCATCTAACTTTTATCGATAAACCTACCCGAGAGGCTGTAATTGAACGTGCAATGAAAGCGAACATAAGGAAGATGATAACGGTTGCATGTAATTTGGAGGAAGTTGGTAGCTGTGTTGCTTTAGCTGATGAGTATGAGTTCATATATGCAACAGCTGGTATTCATCCTACTGATTTGGGTGAAAATTTGGAACAGGATTTAGAAAAAGTTTATGAATATGCGAAAAATGAAAAAAAGATAGTGGCTATCGGAGAGATTGGATTAGATTATTATCATGATAACTTCTCACATGATTTACAAATGGCATATTTACTTGGTCAATTAAACATTTCTAACCAGCTCAAAAAACCGGCAATCTTGCACTGTCGTGCAGGTAAGTATGCTGGAGAAAATTCAGAAGTGTTTCCAGATATGATTGATGCTATTAAAAAATCTAATCTCAACAATGGTGTTATGCATTGTTACAGTGGAACACTCAAAGAGGCTAAAGAATTTTTGGATATGGGGTTAATGATATCTTTTACAGGTATCATTACATATAAACGCAATCAGGAGCTACGAGACGTCGTAAAAATGATGCCAGCAGACAGAATAATGATAGAGACTGATTCCCCTTTTCTACCACCAAAAAATCATAGAGGGGAGAAAAATGAGCCAGCATTTGTAATTGAGGTTGCGGAGACTATTGCGGATGTTAGAGGGATTTCTTTTGGAGATGTAATGAAAATCACATCGGAGAATGCGGAGAGGTTTTTTGGGATTTAATGTTTAGGTTTGTATAAATAAATCTAGTTGTAGACTACCCTTTTTTGTTTAACTTTTTAATTCTCTTTGTAAATCCAACTCCTTCTCTTTTTTCAGAATAGGATTAAGTATCTTTTTCCAGAATTCAGAATTAATAAACTTCCTAATCTCTTTTTTTGCTAAATTATTCAATGCGCTCTTTCCCTTACAGTCATTGCTAATTTTACCAAGCCCTTTTTTGTATTCATCTTCAGCGTTTTCAATTTGCCATATTATGTGGATATTTGAATATTTTCTTTCTAATTCACTTTTTTCTTTTTCCCAAGCTTTTGGATAGTCATGTTTTAATTTGTCTATATCGATAAAACAAAGCACTAAATCATAACTATAAGGCATACTTGTCTTGTGACATTTCTCTAATACGGTTTTAGGTGAATTACCAGAAGCATTGTCAAATTGAAACTCCCATTTTTTTGCATGATATAGAAATTTGTCTAACAAAATTAGTTTTTGTAAAAAAGCTCTATCCTTACCACCTTCCCCGTATATGAAACAAGAATATTTTTCAATTATCATTTATACTCTAATTTTAGGAAATGAACCGTAAGCACCTGTCATGTATTTTGCTAGAAAATTTTCATCTGATCTAATGTCTTTTACTTCATTTAGTCGATATATTAAGCTTTCACATTTATCATCCTTATCAACTAAATATGTTTGATGCATATCTAATTTGTTCATAAAACCCAGTGAGTGAGATGAAAATAGAAGCTGAGCACCACTATCTTCATTTTTATTAATGAAGTAGCTAATTAATTTGTTAATTGCCTCTGGATGAAATCCAGTCTCAAATTCATCGATTATGATTATATTGTTCTGTTTTAAGGCGCTTAATATATTACCTAGTGCGAAAAATAATGAACGTGTTCCTCTTGATTCATAATCAAAATCCAATTTATTCTCTTCCTTTTCCGTTTTATGCACACCTTTGACATCAATGGCAAATCTACCATTTTTAATTTCTTTTACAATTTCGAAACCAGTAAGACCTAGATCAAAGTTGCAAACGAACTCTTCCATTTCTTTTTTAAGCTCAGCATCCTTTAAATATAGCTCAAGTGCTTGATGCTGGTGACCGCTGTGATTTATATTACCTCTTTCATTAATATTTGTCTTAAAACCTAAAAAATAATTGTATGTAGAGTTGATGATATCAATATCATATTGCGAATTTAGATAAGCTATAACAGATATGTCAGGCCTAATTTTACTTAGGACTTTTTGAGGAATAGTGTCAAAAAATGTTTTATTTAATTCGATTAAGTTATTTGGATTGCGATTGAAAACTTCAGATTCTTTTGCATATGGCACAATTTTTTTAACACGTAATTCTTCTTTTTGAATAATATTCTGTTTTACAGTGCAACTGTAATAGAAAATTTGATTAGAATTTTCGAATTCTATGTAGAATTTAGATGCTTTATCGTTGTTAAAAAAAGTTTTAAAAGCAAGGTTTGGATTGGCAATAGTTTCATCTTTACTACTTCTACAAATAAAATAGCTAAGAAAACTAAAAAATCTCATTACATTGGTTTTTCCAGATGCATTTTTGCCAATAAAACCTGCAATCTTTGTTATTTGATCGTCTGATTCTGATTTAAAATAGTCATAACCTTCTTTTTTTTTCGCCAAAAAACTAATTTCTTGGTCGCCCATGAATGAATAAAAATTGCTAAATTTTACTTTTCTTATCATTTTTGTAGTTATTAGTTTATTAATTCATTTTCATTGTATCAAATTTACTTTCAAAAGTCAAGTTAATACAAAATATTGTATCAAACTATATTTAAAAATTGATTTTCTATCAAAATCTTTATTTAAAAGAAGATAGCATGCAACTAACTATTATACAAAACCATACCCTAACTAATAATAGGTGGTACCTCATTCTTATGCTGATTATCCATCGACCAGTCATAAAGTTTCTGCTAATCATC
>JAOZLT010000248.1 GCA_029934675.1 Candidatus Altimarinota bacterium
CAGAAGCAGGACAAGCGGCAACATCAGCCACAAGCCGCAATACCGAACCATCTTATGGCGCATTTCAGTATCTTTAATGTTCACACTTGTGAGAAAACCAAAAAGACCAGCAATCATCAATGCCAGAAACGTTCTAAAAAAGAGTGCTGGCCAGAACGTTGGATTGAAAAATCCTGACCAGAAATTATGATTATTCAGCCACTCTCCAGGAGTAAGCATATAACCAATAACACCATTAATAACAAAGAGAGAGAGCCAGGCACAGGCAAAATAGATCCAGCCAAGGATGAGATGGTTTCTGGAACTGATTTTATTGAAATAGTAGTAATAGAGAAGAAGTGCTACAATTTCTCCCAGAAAAAACACCCATTCAATGGCCCATCCAAACACAAAGGTATGAATAAGTGAAGAGGTTCCAGCAGGGCTAAGTAGGGCAATGGTAAACCAGATGGCAACACCTGTAAGACCACCAAAAACCATGGTAAGCAGAAGAAAAAACCATGCATGTTTTCTTGTATACTCAAGGATTGCGGGAGAGTTTTCACGCAATCCCTTCATTTCCGTAAGAACAAGGAATAATCCACCACCCACAGCAAAATGAGAAACATATACATGAACTACTGCAATTAGGGCAATCAGAGTACCACCGCCAAAGACATCAAGTAACCACACTGGATAATTCATGAGCGTGCCTCCTTGTCTGTAAGTACAAGCCGAATCATATACCAGATAAGGCCAAGTCCTCCTGCAAAAACAATAAGAAATGCGATAAGCGGAGAATATTGAGGAACAACTTCCAGATCTGAGGTCTTAAACCAGGGGGCAAGTGTCAGACGTCTTGCAAATTCACGAACCAACACCATACAAAACAGTGATGCCAGAAGATAGTAGACTGCTGGCCGCACCTCATGTCTCATTCCGTAGATAAGGGAAAAGATGGCAGCAATACTGCCCAGCACGATAAAAATCAAAAAGAATGCACTTCCTTCTCCACCAAGTGCTCGTACAGATTCAGGCAAACTTCCCCAATACCAGCACCCCACGCCAAAATTGAGCATGGTCGCCCCTGCAAACCAGTTCATCCCAGTGGCAATGTTTTCCCCTGCACCTTCATCACCTTTTCGTTTCTTAAAATCATAAAACAGGGCAATGGAAATACCCCCAACCGCAATAGCGCCCAATACAGAATGAAGAAACCGTGGATACAATGTCGGATCAGAAAAATTTAAGAGTAGTCCTTCCGGATTGTCAAAATATTGCGGCCATGCAGAAATGTTTGTCATCAAAGAGAAGTTATTAGTGACAATAAAAGCAACAGCTAACAAGGTAGTTGCTATAAACCCTGTGAGCAGCGTATGGAAGTTCTCAATCCGATCAAAATTCATGCTATAAACGTAAGTGCCATAGTAAGAAAAAATCAGAATGGCAAATATGGATAACCAGTACACCGCCATAAGAACAGAGCTTGCGTACATAAAGTGTCCATAAAGAACCTGAAGAAAAAGTAGGGGGGCAACCCCAAAATTAACTGCAAAAGCCACTGTGACCGGGAGTTTTTTGGAAATCGCCTTATTGATGTCTGTGGGTTTTCCGGCCACATGCCTGAAAAAAGCGATGATGGCACAGCCAAGAAGGATATTCATCACCACCAGATGAAGAAAAAAGGTAACGGTGAGAAGCACCTGAAACCAGCCCCATGGGACTTGGAGTACATCAGGTGTAGGGATCAGCTGGGCAGCATCCATAACTATACCTCCTGTTACTATTCTTTCTGAGAATGAACTTCAGTTGGATAAGAACCTTTTTATATTAACACAATTTATCCATTTCATATGCTAATTCCTGTAAATGCAAAAAATAATGCCAAGATCAAAAGGCATTATTCAACATCATTGAGGGATAGCAAGTCGTCTGATAAGCAATCGACCATCTGAAAAGACCTTGACTTCCAACATACTGTTTTGTATGTCTAATTAGTATATTTGCTGTTCAGTCAATGTCGTGGTGAGGGTGACACAATGACTGAACCCATTTCGTGAACGGTTTTGATGGACAAGTTAACCGCCAACAGTTCACCTGATGCCCCGGCACCTCGGCCTGAAAGCAAATTCTCACTCTCTGACACCTACTGATATGTCACGACTATCACTTACCTGTATCAAGGAGTTCCCCAAACGTATTCTTGTGAGCATCTGGTTCGGTATTCTCTCTTTTCTTTTTCTCTATCTGCTCCCATTATTCATCATTGATTACATGCTGCTTTCCTTTTCACTTGTTCTTTGGATCAGTATTGTTATCTCACTGGCACTTTTTTTTGCAATCGGTATGTACCCGCATATGGATATGGATCGTCTCCTTATTCAAAGTCTCACACATGTTGTATTACTGGGAATCCTCTTTGGATTATACACGCTTCTTCTTATCACCCTCAGCAGATTTTCCATCTGCAGTCAGGCTGCATTAGCGGAATTCTTTTTATATTTTTTGCTGGCAACAGCGCTCATTTTTTACTCACTTCGAAAATTAATTCAACGTGCAGTTAATCGGCTATTTTTCTATAATCTTCCCGATTACAGGACATTACTCTGTTATTTTGGCGATAGAATTGCTTCCTCACTGTACCTGCCTGATCTAGTTGAAGTACTCATCTCCGAATTACCTGAACGCCTGCGAATAACCAATGTTGGCTTAATGATAATGGAAGAAAAGCGCAGTCGCCTATACCCTGAGAATCTGCGCTTTGGCTCCCATCTCTGGTCGAAAAGTAAGCTTATCAATCTGCTGCGCGACGGACATCATTTTTTTTTCTGCAAACCAGTAGTAGATGACCCGGACCTATCCAGCGAATTACAGGAAATACGAAAAGCTGGTTTTTCTTTAGTCTATGGGTTGCAGGGAGGTTCCCAGTTCGGCGGTATGCTGCTGCTTGGCCCCAGGAAGGACGGTTATCAATTCAGCAATCATGACATCCAGATTTTCAGCATTCTGGCAAATCATGTCACCATAGCGGTTGAAAATGCACTAAATTATGAAACCCTTTCCGAAAGTAA
>JAOZLT010000249.1 GCA_029934675.1 Candidatus Altimarinota bacterium
TATCATATCCGATAAACTCTTCTTCGTCATCATCACTTAAGATAACCCAATCATCAGTTTCTAGACTTGCAGCAGCTCTTGAACGCTCTTTTTGTTTTTGCATTTCTGCATTAAATTCTGCTTCATCTAAATCCATTTCACGTTCGCTCAGAATCAAAGCGGTTAAATCAACAGGAAAACCGAATGTGTCAAAAAGTTCGAAAGCTTTCTTGCCTGAAACCGTTTTACCATTGGTATTTTTTATGATTCCTTCTAATAATTGCAAGCCTTGATCTAAGGTGCGTAAGAATGAGTTTTCTTCTTCTTTAATTACATTAGTGATTAATTGTTGTTGTGATTTTAATTCAGGGAATGTGTCACCTAATTGATTGACTAAAGTTGGAACTAATTTATAGATAAAAGCCTCTTTTTCATTTAAGAAAGTAAATCCGTAACGAACCGCTCTTCGTAAAATACGTCTGATGACATAACCTGCTCCAGTATTTGATGGTAGTTGTCCATCTGATATGGCGAATGCTACGGCACGAACATGATCAGCAATTACTCGAATAGCGATGTCTTGTTCCTCATTTTTTCCATAATCGGTTTGTGAAATAGTTTCTACTTCACGAATTAATGGTGTAAAAACATCGGTGTCATAGTTAGATTGTACCTCTTGAACCACCATGCAAAGACGTTCAAAACCCATACCTGTATCTACATGTTTCTCAGGTAGTTTTTCTAAAGAATTATCTGCTTTACGGTTGAATTCCATAAAAACAAGATTCCATATTTCAACTACTTGGGGATGATCCATATTTACTAAATCAGCACCAGATGATTGCGCTCTTTCTTCTTCAGAACGAATATCAACATGTATTTCTGAACATGGTCCACAAGGTCCTTGCTCACCCATTTCCCAGAAATTATCTTTTTTATTTCCCATTAAAATACGATCCTCAGGAATAATCTCTTTCCAATAATCGTAAGCTTCTTGGTCAAGTTTTAGTCCATCACCTTCATCTCCTTCAAAAACGGTAACATATAATTTTGATTGATCAATTTTGTAAACTTCGGTTAAGATTTCCCATGCCCAAGCAATGGCATCCTTTTTAAAGTAATCACCAAAACTCCAGTTTCCTAACATTTCAAACATCGTATGATGATAGGTGTCTTTTCCTACCTCTTCAAGGTCATTATGTTTCCCAGAAACACGTAAACATTTTTGTGTATCGGCTATTCTATTGGATTTTGACTTTCCATTACCAAGGAAATACTCTTTAAATTGATTCATCCCAGCATTGGTGAAAAGTAAAGTAGGGTCATCTTTGATAACGATAGGTGCCGAGGCTACTATTTGATGTTTTTTAGATTCAAAAAAATCAAAAAATTGTTGGCGTATTTGCTGTGCATTCATATTCAATATTGTGTGTTTTGTGTTTGTTTTAGTTGTTGAATGACTTTTTGTAATTCTTAATTCTGCATGCTCAATTTTACATTATAAACGTTAAGTCTAAACTAAAAATATATTCAATTTGAGCTATACGAAAACATTTTGTAAATTTGCTCGTTATAGCTTTTGATAAAAAGCAAAAATAAGATTTTTAAATTTATGGCGAAAGTAAAATATCATTATAACCCAGATACCTTATCTTATAGTAAAATTCAAACTAAAAAGGGCTCTTTTATTTGGATTAGTATAATTTCTTTATTGGCTTTTTTATTAACAAGTTTCTTGGGTTTTGTTATATGGGGTAATGTGATTGAATCACCTAAGGTAAAGGCACAGAAACGTGAACTTGAAAATATGAAACTCAATTATGAGTTGTTATCTAAAAGAGCAGAGCAACACACAGATAGATTAAGTGAGTTAGAAGGAAGAGACAATACCATTTACCGTCAATTTTTTGAAGCTTCACCTGTCCCTGATGAAGTTCGAAAAGCAGGATTTGGAGGTATAGATAGATATCAATCTTTAGAAGGTTTTGATAATTCTAAAATGATAATGGATCTTACCAAACAGATGGATATCTTGTCTAAACGTATTGTTGTACAATCAAAATCATTAGATGAAATAGTTAAGATGGCGGAAAATAAGGAGGAAATGCTCGCATCAATTCCAGCCATTCAACCTGTGAAAAAACAAGAATTGACTCGTATGGCATCAGGATATGGAATGAGGATGCATCCGATATTAAAAATTCGTAAAATGCATGAAGGAATGGATTTTACAGCTAAATCAGGAACCCCAATTTATGCATCTGGTAATGGAGTCGTAACAAGGGCAAATAGGAGTCCTAGTTTTGGAAATGTTGTGTATATTGAACATGGTTATGGTTATAAAACCGTTTATGCACACATGAGTAAAATAGCAACAAAAAAAGGAAAAAAAGTAAAAAGAGGTGATATAATAGGTTATGTCGGTAATACAGGAAGGTCAGTTTCTGCACATTTACATTATGAAGTACATAAAAATGGGCGACCAGTTAATCCTATTTACTATTATTACGGCAATTTAACACCTGAGGAATTTGTTGCGATGCAGAAGGCAGCAGATCAAGATGGACAATCATTAGATTAATTTTTTAATACTTCCACATGCATATAAATTTACCCAACAAAATGTATTATAAGATTGGTGAACTAGCCAAGGCTTTAAATGTAAAAACATCATTAATTCGTTATTGGGAGAAGGAATTCAAAACCTTTCACCCCAAAAAAAATAAAAATGGTAGTAGAGTTTATACTAATAAGGATGTTGCTACGCTACAACATATTTATCATTTAGTAAAAGAAAAAGGCTTTACACTAGAAGGAGCAAAACAAAAACTAAAAGATGAACGTAGACTTGGAAAAGATGATATTCCAGCCAATCAAATTGTGATTTCTCGATTAGAAAAAATTAAAAGCGAGCTACAACAAATTAAGGCTCAACTATAATTTTAAACTTTTTTTTGAGTTTACTAAAACAATTACGATATTTACACCTAATTTATTAACAATAAACTTATATTATTATGAAAAAATGGTTAATTCCTTTATTAATTATTGGAGCTATTGCCT
>JAOZLT010000250.1:0-2373 GCA_029934675.1 Candidatus Altimarinota bacterium
CTTTCATTACTTTTCAATTAGTCTTCCTTTTTCTTTCTTGGAGTTCTCTTCTTAGGAGCTTCTTTCTTCTTAGCTTCTTCAGCTAACCTCTCATTAACCTGTGTAGCAGTTTCTATTCTCTTCATCTTATTCTCCTTGTGGTTGTTGTGCTTGTTGACCTTGACCAGTCATAGCTTTACCAGCTCCATCTCCAGCTGATTGAGCCATAGCTTCAGCTCCTACTTGTTCTTGTTGTGCATTCATAGCAGCTTGTTGTTCTTGTGCTAACTCTTGTTCAGTTTTAATTAAACCAGTAGTATTAATACCATAGAACTCAGCATATCTTCTAACAACTTCAGCTTCTTTAACAGCCATATTATAGCCAAGACTCATTAGTGTCTGTAGATAAGCATCAAACTTCTGTGCTTCACCTTGTTTAGAAAGACTATCCAAACCAGTAATGATATTAACATCAATACCATCAAACTTAATACCTAAGTCTTGCATTACCCAAGTAACAATCCTCTTAGATACCTTAGAAGCCATGATACTATATATACCAGCTAACTGTGTTTCTAACTCTTGAGCCATAAAGCTAACTTCTGTAGCAGTAGTTCTCTCACTATCTCTAGCAGCAGACTGGTTAACCAAGTAAGCCTTATCTAATGACTGTTTAATCTCTGCAAGTCTCTGCATAGGTACTTGAAAGTCAAAGTTCTTCTGTAATTGAAAAGCAGTAACATCTTCAGCACTACCTTCTAATATAGCTCCATTAACAGATTCAGCTAAATCTCTCATTCTAGTTCTACCACCTCTAGGATTAACAAATATATTAACCTTACTAGCGATAACTGAACCATCAGTCAGTACTTGTGTTAGTGCATTAAGACTTCTAATGTCTCCAAGCATCTGTTCTGTATAAGGTCTATGATATGTATCACCTTTAGCTATAGACCATCCAAGATATTGAAACGGTAATGTCTCATCAGTATAAGTTTGCTCATCTCCAACCACCTCAGTACCTATAGATTGTGTAACTATCCACTTCTTAGTCTCTTCATCTTTAACAATAGCAGTATATAACTCATATGACTCTTTCTCATCCTTAACAGTGATACCTTCTGGTAACATAGTTAACTCTTCTAGTATAGCCATCTCATATGGTTCAAATCTATCATCCAACATAACACCTATACTAGCTATATTGTGATACTTAATACCTTTCTTCTTAACCTTCTCTATAATGATAGGACCAGTAGCCATTAAGTCTCTAACAAAGGCAAATACTTGAGGTCTAATGTCTTGAGCTTCTATCTCTTTATTAATCCTAGCAGTCTCATTACTTAAAGCCATATATATAGTATCTCTAACACCTTCTCCACCTTCAGTAGCAACAATCTGTTCCATACCTTCAGCATCTGGGTCTAATCTAAAGCTACTAGCAGCAGTAGGAAACAATGTCATTGTAATCTTACTAGTCAAACTATTAATATTAGTAGCCATATCACTCTGACGTAGACTATCATCCAATGTACTAGAACTAGAATACCCTTTAGGAGGCATAAGATATGGAATAGTTAAACTACTTATCTCTTCAGCTCTATCTACATACTGAGTTCTACTCTCAATAGCCTTATCATATATATCTTTAGCAGTTCTTTTGTCTTCAGCCATAACTACACTCCCAGACCACTAGATTTAGAACCAACACTTAACTGACTCTTACCAACCTTGGGCACTAAGAAGTCTATACTAGAACCAACTGTTTCATCTTGACCACCAAAGTCTATAGTAGCACTCTCTCCAACAGGAATATTAGCTTCATTAGCTGCTAGGTCTCTATCAGCCATAAACTTATTCTGTTTATCTTGAGCATCTTTCATATACTCATTCTGTCTAGCTTGAGCTTCATCCATAGCAGTCTGTTGTCTCTTCTGAGCATCATCAGCATAGCCTTGTTGTTTCTTAGCAGTGTATAATCCAGCTCCAGCTTGTATAGCTGAACTTAATAACATACCCCAGAAACCACCAGAGGAACTTCCTCCTCCACCATTGTTTCCATACATAATCTATCCTTCTATCTTTACTCATATAGTACTAATTATCTACTACATGGCATCACATTATACCAAATTACTTTCCTAGCTTAACAGAGTACTCATCCTCCATAAACTTAACCATCTCATTAATCAACTCAACTTTACCAGCTAACTTCAATCTTTCATACTCACTAACCTCATCCAATACCATTACATCTGGATATTGTTTCTTAAAATATTCTATCACTTCATCCATAATAAATCCTTTTCGATATAATAACATAACAGTACATTTGAAAGTTGGAACGATTCTTGCTCGCGCGTGGACATTATATAAGGGCAACCATGATACCTA
>JAOZLT010000250.1:2383-3034 GCA_029934675.1 Candidatus Altimarinota bacterium
AAAAATACTCTATAACTTCTTCCATATTAATCCTTTTCGATATAATAACATAACGTGTAAAAAAGAAAAGTAAACAAAGTTGGACCAGTTCTTGCTCACGCGTGTACATTATATAAGGACAACCATGATACCTAATTATGAATACATAACCAAACACTTCAATGCTAGTACAGAACATGAGATGAGCTTTACCTATGATGATGAGCTACAAGAGATTACAAACAGAATGGTTAATGACCCAAGACTACCTAAACCAATAAGAGATAAAGTACCATCATACAAATACTTCCATAGAGACTTTATGAGAAGAGCTATCCGTTCATATGCTTATGCTATCAGATATCCAAACCAAGTAGAAGAACCAATACTAGTACTTAAGTCATCCATCTACAAAGCTATAAGAACTCTTATCCACTCTATGCCTTATCAAACATACAGAGAAACAGCTAAGTGGAGAAATACTTGGGCTAAGATACTTGTAGAAGAACTATATGACCAAGCTAAGTACATGGAGAAGTTCTCTAAGAAAGGCAACATACAACCATTAAACTATTGGGGGAATGGACAAGCTAAGAATAGATACTTACCATCCAAAGAGTTCATGAGCTAAAGCTCACTAATGAGAACCAGTATAGTAACTACCCATATAAG
>JAOZLT010000251.1 GCA_029934675.1 Candidatus Altimarinota bacterium
TTCTACAGTGACTTGATAGGTCTTATTGGCTGGCAGGTAGAGTTTGTTTTTGAAGATACTGCTTTTGTGGGCATAGGCTGTATCTGCTGCCAGTTCATCGATTATTGGCAGAGGCGATATGATAGTGCTGGTTTCCTGATCTATAACACTGATATATTCGCCTCCTACCAGTAATATAGTAGTGTGGTCTAATAGATTGTAATCATCATAACTTGTTATATTTTGTAGTTCTTTCGAACCTATTGTATTCAAGGTTCTACTATTTGTTTGGATATCTGTATTATAAATACCGAGAGTATCCTCCTTATCCACAAATGCTCTAGCTATCTTATAAGTACTAATATCTTCATTTTTGGAATTTAATTGAGTGTAATATATTAAATTATTTTTAGAATTTGTAATTTTTAAGTCAGAGTTATCTTTAACCCAATACCATTCTTGTGTTCTATTGCTATCACCAAAATTATTATTATATATATACCATTTATCCTCTCCATTATAACTCAAATATTGTGTACAGTTAACAGAGTGACCCCAGTCGTCTTTATTATCATAACGTCTATCTTCATAAGAAAACTCCAGTATCTCACCATTTTTTAAAATATTTTGTGCATAGGTTCTAACTGTTCTATCTGACAGAGAGCCTTCTACTTCACTCCCAACCCAACTTTCTTCAAAATAATTATCATAAACTGTCTGATAAACAAAATAATACATAATTTTTTTAAGAGCTTCAATATTGTTTTTTTTATAATCATAGACAGTCTTTACATTGTTAGTATCGAAAGGTTTTGGCTTGGATTCATATTCATTCTTATGCTGACTTATCTGATTGGGCCACTCTGTCTTTATGTTACCACCGATACCCCAACTTACTTTATCTCTATTATTATAATTTGCTGCACAACTCATCGCCATACCGTAGCATAACCCAACTGATTTTTGAGTCCAGTCATAAAAAATAGAATTCTCTTTAATATAACCAATTGAATTCCAATAGGCGAATCTTTTCACATAATGCAGATATGTTGATATTGCATTTCCTGCCAATGCTATTTCATTTTCTTCCTTACCCAATATTGCTTGATTCCAATCTCCATTTTCAAAAGAAAAAGCATCTTTTTTCAGATCAAACAAAGTACCATAAATAGTAAAATCAGCAATGTTATGCAATTTTGTACAATTAATCGGATTATTTTTCATACAAGCCTGTACTTCTGCATTTTCAAAATAAGCTTGACGCGTACCGACTATATTATTGATTCTAAAGTCAATTGCTAAGTTATCTTGACCTACTATTCCATCAAACTGACAATTAACTTGTGTTGCACCATACCCTTGACTATCACTTACTCTAAAGAAATAATCTCCACACACTGTTGAAACTTCTTCCAAATCATCACCATTTTCATCTTTAAGTGATTTAAAATTCTTTAGATAAATGCTGAAAGTGTTAGATATATCTGAACCTATAGTATGTTCGATTTTATTTAGGTCGTAAATGAATTTGAAGGTATTTGAAGTTCCAAATTGTCCCCCTCGTACACAACGAACATAATGAAAATAGTTATTACTGGTATAACCCGAGCCACCTAAACGAAAATCTACATACCATGCATTGTAAGTACTATCTGTATTGGATGTAGAAGACCAATAAAAAGGTGAGCCGGTATTGACAAAAACTGTATCGTTAATTGCAGGATTATCTCGTGAACGATCTACTATAGAGAGAAGCTCATTTTTATTGGGTAGTCGCCAATCATCATGACCACCCAATGTAAGAGTATTTTCACAGTAATCGATCGCTGAATCCCAACTTTGCTTTGTGCTTGCAACAATGGCATTATCTTGCCATTGAAGAGTAGTAGCACTATCGGTGACAATCTCACTGTTTCGGCTCAAACTTGAAGGGTCCAATTGTTCACCTCGAACACAACGCACAGAATCGCTACTGTACTTAGAACCGTAGTTAGAATCTCCATTGTTGAACCGGACGATTCCGGGATAATCAATGCGGCTAGCACCAAACGTGGAAGAGTAATATGTGGAATGGGTACTAAGATAATGATTAAAAATCCCCTCTGTGACTGCAGGGTCATGGCGTCCATTATCTACCAGAGTCTCTAACTCTTCTATAGATGGCAGTCTCCACCCTCCATTGTCAAGCGATAAATTACTACAGTAGGTTACTGCTTCTTCCCAGGTCGTATGGACAGTTTCGTTGTCCTGCCACTCCAGCAGAGTGACCTTATCTGTCACTACATCCCCATCGCGGCTATAGCTGCGTGCCTTTCCTGCCTTATAGTGTCCATCATCAAATTCGGCATAGCTCGTCGTCTGACCGGTTTTGAGCAGCGATGACTGCGCAAATGACAGGGCAAACAGTGCCAAAAAGAGGATTGCACCTCTTAGTAGTGCCATTCCTGTCGATCTATCATTTCTATTTCGTGTCAATATGTTTCCTTTTTGAGAGATCTCCCCTACTAAAACACTGATAAATATTATTAAACTATAAATTCAAATTTAAGAGAGAATACAGAAAAGAATGCATAGCCTACAGTGTTCCGATAAAGTGTTCCATATACTCTGAGCAACCTGGCGATCTGCGAGAGACCCATAGCTTTCCATCCTCTCTTCGCAGAGAGTTTGGCTTTTTGTGCAGATTTATAATATAATTTTAATAGATATTTTTTATAATGGGCTTAATATCCAAGAGAACCTCGCACCGGCAACCCAATGCCACAGTGTCATTGCCACCAATGCCGACACTGAAGAGATGAGCGCAGATGAAGTGGTACGCTTTTACCGAAAACGAGGCGATACCAGTGAGAAGCGTATCAAAGAACTCAAAGGTGGTTTTAGTATCGATCGCCTTCCTTTTTACTCCTCAACTAAAATAAGCTCTTTTAGATCAATGTGACTGAATGGCAATGCAGGGGGCACCAATATGGATGGTTTAGTTTAATAGATAGATAATGATAGTTGGGCTGACTGACATATTTTCATTTTGTTTTGCTGATATTATTGCTACCG
>JAOZLT010000041.1 GCA_029934675.1 Candidatus Altimarinota bacterium
TAAGAGAAACCAATGCTTCTGCTGAATCTTTTAATGCAAAATTAAAAGGATTTAAATCTCTTGTTCGTGGTGTAACTGACACTAAATTCTTTTTATATCGCATAGCTAAGATTTATGGGGGAATTATTTATTCAAGGAAAAAAACTCCTGACCCACAATTTCGAATATTCAAAATTAGAATTTTAAATTTACTTCGGATTTCGAATTTCGAGTTTCGGATTTAAAATTGTATCGCTATAATATAATTCCATTAAAACTAATCCAACCCAAATGATAGGTTATATTAACGGTTTAATTATTGATAAAGATGAAAAATCAATTATTGTACTTGCTCAAAGTATTGGCTATAAAGTATTTACCTCCACAGAGCTTATTGCTGAGTCAAAAATAGATGAAAAAATCCAATTATTTATACACACAGCTGTACGAGAAGATGATATTTCTCTGTACGGATTTAAGAAAAAAGAGGAATTAACATTTTATGAACAATTAATTAGCGTTTCAGGTATAGGTCCCAAGGTAGCAATGGACATCCTATCAACCCCGCTACATATAACCAAACGTGCCATTATTAATGGTGATAGCGGAGTTCTGACAAATATTAAAGGTTTAGGCAAAAAAACTGCTGAGCGCCTAATACTTGAATTAAAAAATAAAATCACTTCTATTGGCTTAGATAGTAGTAAATCTAATACCTCCACATATAACGAAGATGCAGTAGAAGCACTTGTAGGTCTTGGCTATGAGAAATTCCAAGTTATTAAAATCCTAGCCGATACACCACAAAAATTAAAGAAAACTGAAGATATAATTAAGTACTTTTTAAAGCAATCCTAAGCACATTTTTGATTTCATATTTTTGATTTCTGATTTACTTTGATTTTCGAGTTTCGATTTTCAAGTTTTTCAGCTATAATAACGTAGGCTAAAATAAACAAAAATATGATTGAAATTGATATTAAAAATGCTTTTAGTAATAAGGTCGGCTTGCGCAATGGTATTGGTGAGCGGATTTTTAGGAATTTTTTGAGTAAAAACAAAAATTTAGTAACTAAAGTTTTTCAGTCAAAAGATAAGAACGGATACGCATTTTTAAACCTACCGGATGACCAAAGCTTAGTACGAAAAATAAAGAAACAGGTAAAAGATCATCAAAAAAATAAATGGGAAAACATTGTTGTACTAGGTATTGGAGGCTCAGCACTCGGAGGTATTGCGTTAAGAGACGCATTGCTAGGACCACATCACTTTTTGGAGAAAAAACCACACCTCTTTTTCGTTGATAATATTGACCCTGACTTTGTAACTCAACTATTTTCCTACATAAAATTTGAAAAAAGCTTATTTATTACAATTTCCAAATCAGGAAAAACCATAGAACCCATGGCACTGTATAGTTATACAAAGGAAAAACTAATTCAGAAAAAATTAAATCTCAAAAAGCATCTAATTTTTATAACAGATCCAAAAAAAGGTACTTTACGACCAATAGGGAAAGAGGAAAATATTACAATGTTTGATATCCCTGAAAAAGTAGGAGGAAGATTTTCGGTATTATCTAGTGTCGGTCTTGTACCTACTGCATTAGGAGGAATTGATATTAGTGCGCTTTTAAGGGGTGCAAAAAAAATGAGAGATGTTATTAAAAAATCTAAACCAGAAAACAACCCTGCACTAATTTTAGCATCACTACAATATATTTTTGATAACAGAAGGAATAAGCCAATGACTGTTATGATGCCATATAGCAATTCCCTTTTTAGATTTGGAGATTGGTACAGACAATTGCTTGCGGAAAGCATCGGGAAAAACCCAAAAACAGGACCTACACCCATCAACGCTTTGGGAACAACAGACCAACATTCTCAGGTACAGTTATATAGTGAAGGGCCTAAAGACAAATGGTTTATTTTTCTTCATATCTTAAAGTATAAAAACACTTTAAAACTGAATGGAAATATGCCAAAAGAACTTGAATTTTTGAATAATAAAAAACTTAACGATATAATCGACGCAGCGTATATCGGCACATCAGAATCGCTGGCAAAAAATAAACATCCAAACATTACGCTACATATTCCAAAATTAAATGCTGAAATTTTAGGAGAATTATTTATGCTTTTTGAATTTCAAGTAGCTTTACTCGGCCTTCTTTATAAAGTAGATGCCTTTAATCAACCAGGTGTAGAACAGCAAAAAATAATAACAAAAAAGATTTTATCCAACAAATAATGGAAAAATTGAAAATTAAAAGTAAGAAGTCAATAATTTTCGAGTTTCGAACTTCGATTTTCGAGTTTACGAGCAGATCGAGAGGAGGCTTTACTGTTATAGAGATGCTAACTGTTACCATTATAGCAGCGATACTTTTTGCCATTGGTGCAAGAACTTATTTCGACGAACGTGATAGATTTGTTTATAACAATGCCTTAGTTAAAACAATGGAATTAATCAGAACCGCAAGAAATTCCGCAACTACCAGTAGATCTGTATATGTAGATATTGACCCCAGCTCAAACACCAACATGCAAAATGTTGTTCCTCCAAGCGGATATGGGGTTCATATAGATTTGAATCCAGCAGACGGAAAACCTCATTTCACACTTTTCGCAAGTACAGGAAAAGGGTTAGACGGAGACGAAACAATACTAAATAGAGTATATGACGGAGGAGTATTGCAACTTCCCGATGATGATATTGCTGACTATATACTGGAAGAATTCCGGCTTCCTTCACAAATAAAATTTGAATATTTATTATGGGATGACGGGGGTAGCCAGGGATACGAAGCGAAATGGGACCCCGGTAATCCACCTTCCACTCCACCAAAAACAAAAGCTGATAGAATTGATATTTTCTTTCGTCCACCACTTGCAGATGTTTATATGCAAGGATGGGTTAATAATGGCAATAAAAAAACTGAACATTTGGAAGAAATTGGATTAAAATTTTTTAATCCATCAGCACCCATTGGTTCACCAAAGAGATGTCAATATATCATGTTAAAACGTGTTAGAGCCTTTCCTATAATAGAATATTCTGACTGTAATACCGACCCTGGTGTTAAGTCATAATTGGTAATAACTTTTATGATTAAAATCATCAAAAAAACCAAAGGTGAAACTATTTTAGAAACAATTATCGCATTTACGATTCTTGCGTTAGGTGTAACATTCGCTGGAATGATTATGAGTACATCAATTAGAAATATGAATAACTCAAAAAACAGAATCATTGCTGTAAACATTGCGAGAGAAGGTATTGAAGCAGTTCGAAATATTCGAGATACAAATTGGCTAAGATTTCATAGTAAAAAAAGAGCCTGTTGGAACAAAAAACCTATATTAAACCCGGATATTCCTTGTGATGGAAGTATCAATAGTTTAATAGAACCTGGTATATATACAGTTTATAAACAAGGCGGTTATAAAGATAAAAGTATATACACACTAGGTCAGCCAGTTCAAAATCCACCTACATACAGATGGATGCTTGGAGATTTAAAATGGAATGGTATACCTACCGCATCTACCGCACCATCAGTTACAAACGGTGATTATTATCACAACACGACTGAAGGTTTCACATATTTCGGTGTAGGAGGAAAATGGATAAATATAGCCCAATTAGATTCTGTAGATATTGACCCATTCCAAGATACAGACAGTGACGGAATATATAATAATGATATAAATTTTTACAATCACATCTACGTACACCCAGAATCAAATAATAATCCATTAGGTACATTTGTTAAAGAAACACCTTTCATACGAATAATTACCATTAAATATTTAGACAATAATGGAACTGAGGTAACTTCAAATATTGGCCTAAAACCCAACGTCAATCGCATGCAAGTAAAATCCAGAGTTATATGGAAAAATGGAGGAGTACAATTTGATGTTGAGCTTGTAACACACTTAACCGATTACCTTGGGCGAGAGCGCCTAGCCGGATAAATTATGATAATAAACTTTAAAAAACATAGAGAAAATCCAAAAACCAATACCAAATTGGGAATTGATCTACAACAAGCTCAATCAAATCGAAATTGGAAATTAAAAATCCCCAACAAGAGTGGTTTCACAATTGCCGAACTTTTAATGGCAACGTTAATATTGGGGGTTTTAGTTATATCGGCAGCGGGAATATATACAAATTTTTATAATTCCATTCGTAATTTAAAAGCAGCAAATTTGGTTTACGATGAAGCGCGTTTTACCATGGAACGTATTGTAAAAGAGATACGAAACGGAACAATCGACTACGAAGAATACTACAACCAATCAGTTAACTTTAAATATGATATTAACGAAATAACAAACGAAACATTTGGCGATAATTATTGCCAATATAGCCGACAATTTTATTCACCGGGTCCAGATAAAGAATATGGAACTTATGATGACGAAAGCACAGGGTTAAATAAAAATTATGGTCCTGATGGAAAATTCGGAACTTCTGATGACATAAATGAAGCACCTATTAACAATGTAATTCAAAAAAACCTATATATAATCAATGCACAAGGAAACAAACGCTCCTATATCAAGCGTATAGAAACCTCTGACGGTCAAGGAAAAGTCGGAATGGTTAAACTTGTCGGTAAAGACTATGGTTTAGATCACATAGATAGTGAAGATGGTGGCAATCTTTGTTTTAGAGATAGTGGGGAAAAAGATGGACTAATAGACACATGGGAATGTGAAAAAGGTTTTTATTGCCCAAACATCCCCGTAACATCGGATTGTCCAGATAATATATGTAATTGTACTGGAACTATCGACAAAATTCTGGATGACCCAAATGATTTATCAAATAGTAGTTTTATTGATATTACGCCAGAATCTTTAGATATTGTAGATTTAAGCTTTTTCCTAACTCCAACAGACGACCCACACAAAGCATACAATGATTCAAACGTACAAATACAACCACATGTAACTGTAAGATTAACTGCACGAGCTACTGAGAAAATCGCAAGTTCATTCAAAGGAGGAACACCGAGCATAGTATTGGAATCAACAATTTCATCTCGTGCTTATACAGAAATAATAACAGAATGCAATTTGCAGGAATGTATTGATAAAGATATTAAAACATGTCCAAAAACATTCTATGATGACAATTCAGGAGATAATTATTCAGTTGAAGTAGAATGTAAACAAAGCGTTTGGCCTTTATGTACCGATGATATTTATATGACTTATTTAGGCTCAGGAGATGGACCTGGGCTAGATTCTAAGTTTAAGAATTTTTCCGCAGCTCCTAACAATTATCCAAATGGCTTAACATATTACGAAGCTCAAACTGAAATTGGCTCATGTGATACATTATTTCCTAAAATCACAGAAGAAGAAAAAGCCGAATGCAAAGAATTACGATGCACAGACGGATTCGATAACGATGGTAACGGTCTTGTAGATCAAGATGACCATTCATGCATTCTGGATTTATGTAACAATGGGATATTTGACCCTGGAGTTGAAGAATGTACTGATGTAGGAGGAAACTGCTATATGAGACAAAAAGAATTAAAAGAAACAAGTTGTACTGATGGATATGATAATGATTGTAGCTATAATTTTAATATAAAATGGGGTAATCTCACAGATGAACAACGAACTCAACTCGAGAGTTTAGGATACTCTTCAAATTCAACAACCCCAGAGCTAAATATAGGCTTAGGATTAGGCGCTGATGAATATGATATAAATTGTATAGAACTATTCTGTAGCAACGGAATAAAAGACAAAGGTATTGGAGATAAAGATTATGACACTCCAAATTATCTAATTGGCAAAGATTATTCGCAAGAAGGTGATTGGGATGAGATGTGTAAAGATATCGGAGGACTATGTGAATTAATGAAAACTACTACCACGCCATCTGACCAAGACTATTTACCTTCGGATGGAGAAACAGGAGACTATTGCTACGATGGATTTGATAATGATTGTGATTATGATAAATCAAATGATACAGAAGGCGCTGATGAATTTGATTCTGGATGCATATCAGAAATTTGTTCAAATAACGAAGTTGATAATGAACTTATCGACCCTGCCTTTATTAACGATATTCAATATTTCAAAAATTATTTAGTAAACTATTCTGATCCACTCAATCTTGTAGCTACCGCCCTAGATGAAAGCTGTAAAAATATCGGAGGATTATGCGAATCAATGAAAATTGCTAACCCACTGTCTGACCAAAGTTTTTTACCATCCGATGATGGAGAAACAGGTACTGACTATTGTTCTGATGGATTCGATAATGACTGTGATGGGAAAATTGACCAATTAGATAATAGCTGTTGTTATGATGAGGATAGTGATAATTTTCAAGTATATATTGCTGGTCAGTGTGAGCCTGCTCACGGCAATGCTCTTAATCCTCCATTCGCACCTCCGTACGGCGCAAGGGATTGCGATGATTCAAGCGATATTATTAAACCTCAAGAACTAGAGACTACTTGTGATGATGCAGTCTATCCATTAGGCCATGAACTATATACTCCTATAGGAACACCAATCGATGAAAACTGTAGTGGAGTTAACGAAAGAACAAGTGATGGTTGGGATCACAATGACCCTACTTGCTGTGTAGATACAGATGGGGATGGGTATGGAATGAAAGATTTCTATATCTATGACGACCCTGACAATGTTATTTGCGATGGAAGCTTCACTAGTGATATTTTTGATTGTGACGATCTTGATCCAGTAATTTACCCAGGCAATCCTGAAGTCTGTGATGGAAAGGATAATGATTGTAGTGATCCTGACCATTCCGATGGAGTAGACCCAGCAGAAATAGATGAAGGTGTAGGTACCATTTATTACGTAGATAGCGATCTTGACGAATATGGGGATTCTCTATTGCCACCAGTATTCAAATGCTCATTAGAATCTGGATACTCATCAAATGATGATGATTGCAGAGATGATTTAGTTGATGTCAACCCAGGTGCGACTGAAATATGTGGTGATGGACTAGATAATAATTGCGACGGACAAGAAAACGAAAACTTACTAGACACATATTATTTAGATAACGATAGTGATGGGTATGGTGATCCAAATAATTCTATATCTGGCTCATGTTCAACATCAGGATATGTGCTGGATGATACGGATTGTGATGATAGTAATATTAATATCAATACAGATGCTATGGAGATTTGTGATGATGCGGGGAATGTAGATGAAGATTGTGATACATACAACGGTTATCATGCGCAAGAGGGTGGATGTCTTACGTCAAATAAACGAACTTTCTATGACTTCCTAGGCACTCAAGATTATATCGCAAGCCTGGATCCCGAAGTAACTTCAGGTGTAGCTTATTTAGAAGTAACTGGAGGAAGCGTGGGAACTCCCATTGGTGGCTATGCTACAAGTAAAAAATTACCATTACTCGAAGCTGGATGTTCCCAAATCACTCAAATAACAAGCATTACATATGAATTAACTGGAGCAAGCTCTAACTTCAATCTTGATCTCCAATTCTCTACAGATAATGGTGCTACATGGTGCGGAGATGACAACTGCACAGGTGACTCAATAACTTATGACGAAGTTAAAATAAGTAACACAGTCAACCTACCAATTAGCCTAATGCCATCTAATTCTCTTATTTGGCGGGCAAATTTTGTTACAACCGAGAATGTTCCACCTAAACGATGGAGTAGATTAGCTATAACTTTTAAATGTACAGGTGATTAAATACCAAATGCTAAATATTAAACATAAACCAAAGGGCGTATCTCTACCTCTAATAACGGGTCTTATTGCTTTATTAATGATATCCAGTGCGGCAGTAAATGAAATGATTATAAAAAATATTCAATCTGTACGAAGAATCGAAGCCAGTAATATGGCTTATCTTGCAGCGGAAGGTGGAATTGAAGATGCACTTTATGAACTTTCACCTCATTTTGCAGGTTATGAAACACCAGACATTGAAACAGCAAATGCACGATCAGCTCAATTCGATACCAATAATAACTTGAGAAATAAATGGAATATTGTAGGTAGAAGCGGAAAAACAAAGTGGAATAGCAAGATTTACAAAAATAAAAAAGTTATGGTCTATCTTTATGGCGATGATCAGAATAATACTACAGTAGAGCCAAATGCAATAAATAGTAATTCTCCATCAGAAGATGATATCAATACAATTAATGTCACAAACCTAAATATAACCTTTAAAATCCCAAATGGACCTGAAAATGACCCCCAAATAATTCAAGCTAGTACAAATAACCTTATTATCGATAACGACAATGATCTTTGGGAAAATGGAGTAAATGAAGATAGTGAAGACGATACAGATTCAACTTGTATAAATCCAGAAGATGGAGACTGTGATGGGCTTGTTGATGAAGATAGCGACGAAGATCCAGTAATTATGTGGAAACTTACAGATGGAGCAGAAAAAACACTTATACCATTAAAAGGATGTTTAGAAGATACCGGAGCATTTGGATCTGGTAACGAAAAATCAGAAATATGTGAGAGAGATTTTAATAGAGTAGGGATATTCGAAAACTATTTTTCAGTAACACTTGACTCAAACAACACAGGAAGAAATGAAAAAGGAGAACTTGAAAGAATTCAGGATTTTATTAACAGGGCTTATACTTATAACATTCACTCCAAATTACACTTTGAATTTCTTATTGTCGCACCAATGGAGCATGTAGAAGGCAATAAAAAATATGAAATTCCCTACATCGACTTTGAAGTCTCATCAAATGTTACCAGTCTTCCTACACCATATTTCACAATAAAATCCGACGGCTATTATATGGATTATAAACAATCTATAACCGCAACCATATCACCAAAAACAACTGTTCCGCTATTTGACTTTACAATTATCCAACAAGAGTAACCTCAAGACTCACACTCGCACTTGAGACTAAAATATATAAATTATGAGTTATGAATTAGAAATTAGAAGATTACAAAATTAGAAACGCTTCGCTATTAGAAGATTACAAAATTACAAACGTTCGCTATGCTCACTATTACAAAATTAGAAGATTAGAAATTCGTCATTCGAAATCTTTTAACCTACAACTAGCTCAGTTAATTGGAAATAGCAAGAGAAAGAAAAATCATGTAAATCAATCACATTAAATCGTTTAATCACAAAAATCATTGTTCAAACTATTTAATTATGAATTAGAAATTAATTGGAAATTCTACATTCGATATTTTTTGGAAATTGGTTATTCAAAATTCGAAATTCTAAATTGATATGTAAATTATGAGTTCCACACCTACTGCAGAACAAGCATGAATTAAGCACTTGAGACTCGCACTTGAGACTATTTAACAACTACATTAACCAACTTCCCCTTCACATATATTTTTTTAACGATTTGCTTATCTGATACATTCCGTTTAATCGCCTCATCCCCCATCGCCTCACCAATCGCATCCTCCTCGGAAATATCGATAGATACTTCTTTTGATGAACGTTTTTTACCATTTACAGCAAATACGAGTTCAAATGTATTATCGACAACTAAATTTGCATCATATTCAGGCCATGTCTCATAAGCAAGTGTTTCTTTATGTCCCAACATCTCCCATAGCTCCTCACACATATGTGGTGCAAAAGGTGCAAGAATTAAAATTAACTTTTCCATTATTTCCTTCGATATTTTCTTTTCCTTCATAATTTCATTTGCCAAAATCATCATCTGAGAAATTGCAGTATTAAAACTAAAGTTATCAATATCCTCTCCAACTTTCTTAATGGATTTATGTAATAGTTTTTCAAGATTTTCGGATGGTTTTTCATCCACAACATCCCCCTCTTCAACCAACCTCCAAACTTTTTGTAAAAAACGAAACGAACCTTCAATATTTTTCAT
>JAOZLT010000252.1 GCA_029934675.1 Candidatus Altimarinota bacterium
TGTAACAGATAAGAAATTCTTTTTATATCGCATAGCTAAGATTTATGGGTGAAAAATTTAATCCCCCAAAAAAACTCCTAATCCTTATTTTCTCGGAGGAAAAATCTCCTGACCCTTTCAGACCTGCCTTTGCCGGCAGGCAGGTTTTTTTAAGCTTTATATAAAGAGCCTTTGTAGATAGTTATTAATGGCCACCCTTTCAATCTCATTCCTTCAAATGGAGTTATTTTACCCTTAGATACAAACTCCTCTCTCCTAACTTGTTTCTCCGTATTCAGATCTATGATTGTAATATCGGCTGAAGCGCCTTTTTGTAGTCGGCCTGATGGTAAGTTAGCAAGTTTGGCCGGAGCCAGAGTCATTAGTTCCACGACTTTCATCAAATCAATTTTTTGATTGTGATAGAGCTCAGTTAGAGTTGCGGGCACAAGTATTTCAAGACCCGTAAAACCAAAAGCAGCTTTCAAAATATCAGCTTCCTTTTCTGCTGTGTTGTGCGGTGCGTGGTCAGTAATAATTACATCCACAGTCCCATCTCTAATCCCTTCAATAACTGCTAATCTATCCTCCTCAGTTCGGAGTGGGGGATTGACTTTGGCTTTACCACCTTTTTCGAGAACAATCTCCTCGGTTAGGGATAAATGATGTGGCGTTGCATCACATGTTACTAAATCCGTTTCTTTTTTGGCTTGGCGGACTAGCTCAATTGATTCCTTGGTACTTAGATGCGTCATATGGGCACGAGCACCGGTTTTTTTTGCAAGTTTGATTCCACGTTCAACTGCCTTCCATTCCTTTTCATTAGGTTGACCTGGAACATTGAGTTTCTTACTGATTTTTCCCTCATTCATAACACCATCACGGGCAATTGAATCAATTTCCGGGTGCGTAGCAACAATAAGACCATTTTCCTTTGCTTTGGTGTAAGCCTGCTCAAGTAAAGTTTCATCATTTACATCAAAGCCATCATCAGTAATAAAATTTATACCTAATTTTTTATATTTATCTATTTCACCTAAAACTTCACCGCCAAGACCTTTTGTAATAGAACCTGATATATATGTATCGATTACAGCAGTTTTATTAATAATTTCCTGATATTTTCGAATATTCTCAATGCAATCCAATGGAGGTTTGGTATTTGGCATGGTAAAAACAGTAGTCACACCACCTTTTAGTGCAGCTTTAGTGCCAGATTCAATAGTTTCCTTATAACTTTGCTCAAAATCTCGTAGATGAACGTGTAAATCGATTATACCGGGTACTACAAGTTTGCCAGTTGCATTAATTATCTCCATGTCTGATGCTGGCTCAATTGAACTTATTTTAATTATTTTACCATCTTCAATCAAAATATCCGTAACCTCATCACGTTTTGTTTCCGGATCCATCACCCGACCTGATTTTATTAGTAGTTTATTCATAATTTACTTTAAAGTTATTCGCTTCGTTCTTATCTACCAAAGTTACGAAGGACTGCGCTTTAAGACTTGAGGTTATACTTAGTAAGTTCACAATGTCTCCACCATCGTCTCCACAATGTAACCTCAATGTAGCCTCTATGTAGCCTCTATGTAGCCTCAATGTAGCCTCAATGTAGCCTCAATGTAGCCTCTATGTAGCCTCAATGTAGCCTCTATGTAGCCTCAATGTTATAGTTTTTCCATAAATTTTTAAGCAAAGCCATTCTCATATAAACCCCATTCTCAGCTTGTCGAAAATATGCACATTGTTCCAGTTCATCTACATCGGTAGTAATTTCATCAACGCGTGGTAATGGGTGCATTACTCGCATTTTAGGCTTACCGGTTTTTATAAGATTTGCGGTTAAAACGTAAGAACCTTTTAGTTGGTAATACTGATCCAAATCCTCAAATCTCTCTTGTTGGATGCGAGTCATATATAGAATATCAATTTCTTGCATATGTTTATTAAGTTCACTGGATTCTTCCAACTCAATTCCTTTCTTTTTAAGCATATCTAAATAAGTATTTGGGATTTTGAGTTGTTCAGGGCTTATAAAAAGTATTTTTTTAACATTATACAAAGCTAGCAGATATAGGAGTGAGTGAACCGTACGTCCGAATTTCAAGTCTCCGACAAAAGCAATCGTAAGCCCATCAATTTTACCCATTTCATTATGTATCGTATACATATCTAATAGTGCTTGAGTAGGATGCTGATTCGCACCATCACCTGCGTTTAGGAATGGTTTTTTGGTACTTTGACAGGCTTCCGCAGCAGCTCCTTCCTTTGGATGCCTCATAATAAGAATATCAGCATATTTCTCGATTACATTTATTGTATCATTCAGAGTTTCGCCTTTTTTCATACTTGTACTGCTGGCATTAGCAACGGTAATCAAGCGACCACCTAATCGATGTACAGCCGATTCAAAACTAAGTCTGGTTCTCGTACTTGGTTCAAAAAAAAGAGATGCTACGATTACACCGTCTAAATCCTTAGTCCTTTTATTCCGAAACTCCTCAGCATCTTTTATAAAAAAATCGACTTCTTCTTTTGTGAGGTCAGCCGTAGTAGTTAGTTGTGTACGGTTCATAATTTATTTGATTATTTCTCAATCATTTTATTGCAAAAATTAAAACAATACAAACATTAATTTATCCTAATAAATTCTTTAAGTTATATCCAAAAGAACTACTAAGATGAAAAATCGGTAGTCAAAATTGACGGTAATTAATTAGGTACTGAGCCAACTCTCTAATTATCCTATTTACTTTATTCCAATGTGGCTGATGTCTATTAGTTGGGATTAAACATCTATTGACCTAATAATATTTCTGATTGTTTTTGCTTGAGCTGTCATATCATTAAGTCTTTGCTTAAAGGTACCAATTGAGTAGTTACCAAGACTATTGTTTAGTCTTTTTCTTTCAGCTTTAATTTGTTCTAACTGATCAACAAGAGAAGTAATACTTACCGCATCTTTATCAGTTGTCATGATAGCATCCAAACGAGTTTTAATATCCGTATAGATTTCATCGAAATTGAGATCGAAAGCAT
>JAOZLT010000253.1 GCA_029934675.1 Candidatus Altimarinota bacterium
GTGGCATAACCATCGGCAGCTACGCCTTTGTCGGGGCCGGAGCGGTTGTCAATCGTGATCTTCCAGACTACGCCCTGATTGTCGGCAACCCAGCAAAACAGATCGGTTGGATGAGCCGGTACGGCGAACAACTTAATCTGCCCCTTACTGGTAATGGCGAATGTAAATGTTCACATACGGTAAGAAAATATCAACTTAAAGCAGGAATCGTATCATGCACATAAAAATCTTGAATGTTAATTTACACAGCGGATATTATGAATAAAAGCTTCAATGAAATTGGCAAACAAGGGACATCACTTGAAAAGGTGATAGATTATTATGTTGACCAGAGTCTTAATTGGCTTAAAGATAACGGATGGGCGGGCTGGGATCCCTATGATATATATGATAATCGTATTGGCATGTGGATGGCCAAGCGTGAGAATCTTGCGCAGCGTATTGCCAGTGGGTTAACCTCCAGAGCAAATAATTTGTGCCCGATTCTTATACGACAGATCTTAAGGGTTAAACCTCGAATAAATGCCAAGGCCATGGGTTTGTTTGCAGCCGGTTTTTTACAGATGGAAGCGTCTGAGGAAGACCCATTGTACCTTATAGATGGCAAGCCGGGATATATGCCATGTTTTCACTGGTTGGAAAATCACAAAGTTGAACAATCTGGTGGTTGTGGCTGGGGCTATCCATTTGACTGGAGAAGCAGGGTATTGATTCCGAGAAATACCCCGACCGTCGTAAACTCAGCAATTATCGGGGATGCATATTGGCTTAAATATAAGTTTCATGGTGATAAAAAAGCTCTCTCACAATGTGAACATATTTGTAAGTTTTTCTTGAATGGTCTCAATAGAAGCGGGCATAGAAATGATGGTTCTTTTTGCTTCTCTTACACGCCGGTGGATGACTTTCAGGTTCACAATGCCAACCTTTTCGGGGCAGAATTTTTAATTCGTATCGGTCTTGAAGCAGGCCATGATGATTGGGTTGAAACAGGTCTTAATGCCGCGAAATTTTCACTAGCTGAAATACGTGAGGATGGAACCCTGAACTATTGGTCGAATGAACAGGCTGCGGGACTACAGCAAGACACCTATCATAGCGGTTTTGAGATAAGAGCTCTTAATGGTATTGCCAACCTGACAGGAGATAAAAATTTTCGCCGAGCTACAGATAAATATTTTAACACTTGGTTAAGAGATTTTTTCTCAACAGATGGGACCCCTTGTCTTGGCCGTGCGCAAACCGATGTCATAGAAGTACATAGTTGCGCTGAAGCACTGTTGTGTGCTGCCAATATGTTTGAAGCAGGTAATTTCCCCAGAGAATTATTTTTGAAACATGTCGAGGGTGTTTTGTCTGCTGCTGCAAAGCTGTGGGTGCAGGAGGCGCCGGACAGGGGGTACTTTGCCCCTAAAAGGTATAACCAATTCGGCTTTGATATAAAAGTTGGCATACCATATATTCGCTGGGGACAGGCGTGGATGTTTAACGCCATTACAATGATACAAGCAACGATTAATTTGAAACAATAATCAGGCGAAGCTGAAAATGAAACAGTTATTTTTAAATTCTTCACAACTCCCCGAAGTTCATGATGTTGATGCCCCCTTATGTGGGGATAAAGATATCCTTATTTCAGTAAGAAAATCACTTATCAGTACAGGAACCGAAACTGCCGGATATGATACAGGCAGTATGCTTTCAAGAGGCTTACGGAACCCATCAGCAATTCAAAGTGTTATGAAATCTGTTAAGGAACAAGGGTATAGTTCAACATACAAGAAAATTAAGGCCAAAAAAAAGGGGTTGGTTGCACGCGGTTATAGTGGGGCAGGCGTTGTCATTGGTATTGGAAAAAATGTGCAGGGTTATACCATAGGGGATCGAGTCGCTTATGCTGGCGCACCACATGCAGAGTGTGCTGTAGTAAATGAAAATCTTGTGGCGCGGATGCCTGAAGGTGTAGGTTTTCCTGAAGCAGCTTTCGGCGCACTGGGGTGTATCGCAATGCATGGTGTGCGTTTAGGTGAACCTTCATTTGGTGAAACATGCGCTGTACTTGGCCTTGGCCTTGTAGGTCTGCTAGTCGCTCAATTAGCCCGGGTATCCGGGCTTAGAGTAATATGTATAGAGCCAAATCAGAATCGCAGAGATATTGCACTTAAGCTTGGTTTTTCTGATGTTATAGATCCTTTAAAAGAAGATAATCTTGCTAAAACATTACTTTTTTTCAGTGGTGGGTTTGGTGTGGATGTTATGTACCTGTGTGCAGGCATTAAGAATAGTTCTATAACAAACGAAGCCTTATCTTGTTGCCGTGATAGAGGGCGGGTAATAATGATAGGTGATATGGGTCTTGAACTTGACAGATCTCCACTTTTTCAAAAAGAACTTAGCTTCAAAGTCAGTCGATCTTATGGCCCTGGGCGGTATGATGTAAATTATGAAACTAAAGGATTTGATTATCCTATTGGTTATGTCAGATGGACAGAACAAAGAAATTTATCTTTTTTCCTGCAATTGATTCAAAGTGGCTCTATTCAGGTAAAAGAGATAATTTCTGCCGAATATTCAATTGAAAGAGCACCAGATGCATATCAATTACTTGTTGAAGAAAGTGCAAAGACACTAGCCGTGTTGCTGACCTATAAAGAAACAGAGCCTGGCCAACAAATATTCAATCCTCCTCCAGTCATTTCATGCAAACGGAAAAAAAGAGATGAATTAAATATAGGTGTTATTGGATGTGGATCATTCGTTCAAAATAATCTGTTGCCCTATTTCCGTAAGCACAATGTGAAATTGTATGGAATTTCTAATAGAACTACTAAAGAATTTTCTAAAATAGAGGCACTTTATTCACCGTACGTTACCACTACTAATCCAGAGGAATTAATAAAAGACCCCAATATTGATGCCTTTATTATCGCCACCCACCACAATACTCATGCCTCTCTTGCAAAAGCTATAATCGAACAAGACAAACCGGTTCATGTAGAAAAACCCCTGGCTCTCA
>JAOZLT010000254.1 GCA_029934675.1 Candidatus Altimarinota bacterium
AACGTTCGCTATGCTCACTATTACAAAATTAGAAGATTAAAAATTCTACATTCGACATCTTTTGGAAATTGGTTATTCGAAATTGGTCATTTTAAATTGATACGTAAATTATGAATTAAATCAGCCTGCCCCGCAGTAGGCGTGGGAAATGAGAAATTCGAAATCTGAAATATTATTTTGGTTATTCTAAATTGATACAACAATTATGAATTATGAATTGCAGTTTACGGGTTATAAGTTAAAAATTAATATATAAAAGAACATAAATTTAGAAATGCGATATAGATTCTAATAGTAGTTTGTAATATATTTTGTTAGCAATATTTAAAAATATTTTTTAATTCCTAACCTATACAAATTATGAACTTCTATAAAAATACGCTGACCAACATGAATAAGGCAGCAAAATTAATGGATTTAGACCAAGAAACACTTGATACACTATCTCATCCACAAAAAACACTTATGGTCACACTTCCTGTAAGAATGGATGATGGGCATATGGAATATTTTGAAGCTTACCGTGTCCAGCATTCAGAGCTACGTGGACCATTTAAAGGAGGTATCAGATATTTCCCTAATGTGGATTTGAATGAAATTAAAGCTCTTGCTACCGAAATGACTTTTAAATGTGCAGTTGCAGGTATTCCTTATGGGGGTGGAAAAGGAGGAGTTTGCTGTAACGCTAAAGAAATGAGTGAAGGAGAATTAGAACGTTTAACTCGTAAGTACGTACAAGCAGTTTATCAGATTATTGGTCCAAATCACGATATTCCTGCACCTGATATGTACACAACACCGCAAATGATGGCGTGGTTTATGGATGAATATAGCCGATTAGTAAATCAATATAGTCCAGGTGTAGTAACAGGAAAGCCAATCGAAGTTGGAGGTTCATTAGGGCGTGGTACAGCTACTGCACAGGGAGGTGCATATATTTTAGAAGAATATATGAAGCGTCATAATATGGAGATTGAAGGAGTTAAAGTAATCGTCCAAGGATTTGGTAATGCGGGTAGTTATGCAGCTGAAATTCTTCATGGTATGGGCTTTACTATTATAGGCGTAAGCGATTCTAAGGGGGGTGTTTATAATGATGATGGAATGGATCCTTTTCACATTATGAAGTCTAAAAAAGAAAAGGGTTCTGTACAAAATTATGATGAAGGAACAAATTGCACAAATGAAGAATTAATCGAAAAATCATGTGATATTCTTGTATTGGCCGCTATGGAGAACCAGGTAACAGAGGAAAATATGAAGAATATTAAAACTAAAATTATTCTCGAATTAGCCAATGGTCCAACAACTGCTGAAGCGGATGAATATTTAAGCAAACAAGGTGTTGTAGTTATACCTGATATTTTAGCTAATTCAGGAGGTGTTACTGTTTCTTATTTTGAATGGCTACAAAATCAACAAGCTTATTACTGGCCTGAAGAAGAAGTACAAACAAAATTAAAACGAGTAATGATAGAATCGCTTGTTCGTATACTTGATTTTCAGAATAAACATAAGTGTACGATGCGTCAGGCTGCATATATTTCTGCTTTCGATAGATTGGATAAAACCAAGAAACTTAGAGGAAGTGGAGCACATTTGAGGTGTAAAGATTATTATAAGTAGTCAATTTATACAGATTGTAACCAAATAGTAACCAAATTGTTGTAATTCGGTAGTTACTGTTTGGTTACGCGAGTCTCTCGAATATTCAAGAGAGGAGCTGGTTACAATCTGGAGACAATCTAAAATAATAAGCTAATCAATAAATTATGCTAAAAGACCAAATAATCAAAGACCTAACAGATGCTATGAAAGCCCGTAATGAGCTTAAGCTTGGAGTTTTAAGGATGTTAAAGGCAGACATTATGAAATTTGAAGTAAGCGGTGCGAACAAGGAGGCTACTGATGAAGTTGTTCTTGATTTGATTAAGAAAGGTATTAAACAGCGTAAAGAGGCTGCAGAAGGATTCCATAAAGGCGGGAATGAAGAATTTGCTCAAAAGGAGCTAGAAGAAGTTAAAATCCTAGAACCGTATATGCCTGAACAAATGGGAGAGAATGAAGTTAAGAAAATCGTTGAAGAAACCATCTCACAAACCGGGGCATCAGGCTCTGCTGATTTTGGTAAGGTTATGGGTGCGGTTATGGGGAAGGTTAAGGGTCAGGCGGATGGTGGGGTGGTGAATAAGGTTGTTAAAGAATTATTGAGCTAAAGGGAGTGAACAAACTCAATAAATTTGATGTCGAAATGACATACTAATAATAAAAAATAATCTCACGATTAGAGAATCCAACTCTACTTAATCAGAGATTGTTTTTTATTATGTCCAAATATAGATATTAAAAATATTAGCTTTCTTCTTATACCTTCTTTGAACTACAGAATATCGATTGTCAGATTTTCCTATTTTGTAGCAATTAGTGCTATCAGAACGTATTTTTTCATAAAAACAAATTAATTATTATAGTATTTTGATACAGGAAATATAATACATGATCATCCATTATTATTTCAATATATCAATTATTCGGCTTGCTTCACCTTTCGTTAATTGCTCAATTCTTTCTTTATCTTCTGTAGAAAAGAATGCGCCAAATAAGATTTTACCTTCTTTATTTAATCGCCATTTTTGAGCTGATGTAATTGGATCAGATGGATTTTTCGGAGCATACTTTTCATTAATTTCTATGTAAAATCCTTTTTCGACGATTAAGTCGACCAATTTGAATAAATCTCCGTCTATCAGCTTCAATCTCATTGCCAATACCTTTATTCGTGGATATTGAGTATGTTGATTAAATTCAATTGCTTTTTGTAAAACTTTACATAATTTGGCGAAAATGTATGAATGATTTAATGCACGCATCGGATCAATTTTGATAGGTTCGCCAATAAGTTCAGCAAGTATTTCGACTTCATGTTTAATTGCATGCCTATTTGATAAATCAAGCTTAAGATTAATATTATTGCTCATGCTAATTGTATTAAGTGATAATAAAAATAATG
>JAOZLT010000255.1 GCA_029934675.1 Candidatus Altimarinota bacterium
AAATCTTTGTCAGGAATATGAATATGCTATGCGAGTATCTGGAACTCTCAAAACCTAGAAGTGTCTGTCCATAAAGTCCGCTATCTTCCCCGAAAACTCGGGGCAGGCTGTTACGTTTGTCAAAAAAATACTCGATTACACCAGTATGCTACCCTGCATGCTGGCTCCTTGCTAAATTGCTTCACTGGAGCAATTCTTAACGCTCGGCCCTGCTTTTTTGACTTCACAAGCACTTCGGCGTACTCAGTGTAACACCTTAATAGCGAACTTTCTGAATCAGACACCGAATTTATAGATAAACACTGAGCAATAATATCTTTAGCAATTTACACAGAATCTTGTGCTGATTTGGTGGGGCAATTATTTATTAAGTGCAGTCTGTTTTAATCCAGGGAGGGTTTGAAAAAGATTGTTGCCATGCGTTTTTTAACCGGCAATGATCTTTTCCTTTTTTTAAGCAAGAGTTTCAGGGCAGGTATTTACGCATTCTTTCGAAAAATCCATGTTTTTTTATTCATCATTTTTTTGTAACTTGCTGGTATAAATAATTTTCATTAGCAATTTGCCCCTTTTTAACTGCTAAGCTTAATTAAATTCAGATCAAATGAGCAGCCAGGGTGAACTTTCAATGCAGGAAGTTTTTCTTCAAAAAATAAAAAAGATAGTTCTAAAGAATCTTTCCAACGAAAACTTCAATACAAATAAACTTGCACAGGAGATGGGTCTCAGCAGGTCACAGGTACACCGCAGACTTAAGAAAATCAATGGAAAATCAATATCACAGCTCATTCGCGAAATCAGACTTGAGGAAGCCCTCAGGCTCCTTAATGGAGATGTAGGTACAGCTGCAGAGATTTCTTATAAGACAGGATTCAACAGTCCTACTTATTTTAACAAATGTTTTCATGAATATTTTGGCTTCCCTCCTGGTGAAGTAAAAAAGAGGTTCTTTACAGAAGATACTATAGAAAATGAATTTGCTGAAGAGTATGATCTTGATTCTGTTCAACTTCCCGGAAATGTAAAAACATCAATCACTACAGGCAGAAAGTTTACCCTAAACAGGTTTTTTATGCTCATTGTTGTTGTGTTGATCGTAATTGCACTATCTTCTTTGCTTTACTTTCTTCTAAGTAACGATAGCTTTTCCAAAACCAAACTAAGTCAGCAGGATAAGAAAATATCCATCCTCGTACTACCCTTTAAAAATCTTAGCGATGACCCTGATAATCTCTACTTTGCCGATGGTATTACGGAGGATATTCTCAATAATCTTTACAGGATAACTGCACTTAGGGTCATATCACGAACATCAGGAGAACAATTTCGGGAAAGCAATCTTTCAACCCGCAAGATTGCCCGCAAAATGCATGCAAAATATATTCTCGAAGGAAGTGTACGCAGATATGGGGATAATATAAGAATAAGTGCTCAGCTTATCGATGCATATCGTGACGACCATCTTTGGTCAGCCAGTTTTGACAGGAAAATGGATGATATAATTGGCATCCAGGATGACATTGCTCTTCAGGTTGCTTCCAAACTGAAAGCTGTTCTTTCTGAAAATGAAATTAGGAAAATTGAAAAAATTTCCACGCAAAACCCAAAAGCGTATGATTACTATTTGCAGGCACGGTTCCTGATGAACAAAGCCAACAGCGAACATCGTTCCGGTTTTAGCAGAGAAGGAGCGGCGAATTGCATTAAATACTATGAGAAGGCGATTGCCGAGGATGAAAACTTTGCCGAAGCTTATGCCGGGCTGGCCAATGCCTGGTTTACACTTTCTGCATGGAAAAGTCTACCTCCTGATGAGGGTATTCCCAAAGCTTTAAAATACAGCTATAAAGCGATAGAAATCGATCCCGATTGTGCAGAAGCATATAGAATTCTGGGAGCTTATCATGTATGGTGGAAACGCAATTTTGAGGAAGGAGGAAAAGAATTAAGGAAATCAGTTCAGTTAAATCCGAATTCCTCCTCAGCACGTCAAGCCTATGCCCAATATCTGATGATTACAGGACCCATTGAGGATGCCCGTGTCCAAATAAACTATGCCCTGGAAATGGAACCTTATTTTTGGGTAATACAGAATTTAAACGCCTGGATATATTATTTCGAAGAAAAATACGACAAAGCTATCGTAGCTAGTCTCCTGGCACGAGATCTTAATCCTGATTTTCAAAAAAATACCTGGTTGCTTTTCCTCAACTATGCAAAATCAGGAGATGGGAAAAGGGCAGTACTGACATTACAAGCCATTGTCAAACATAGACCTGGAACAGAGCAATATGTCGATGAAATCAGGGAAGCATATAATAATTCGGGAATAAATGGACTATTTACATGGCTGATTGATGTAAACAAGAACAAACCTCTATCTATTTCCGGGATAAACGGGCATCCTTTCTATCTTGCCTGGTGGAATGCTATTCTTGGGAACCAGGAGGAATCGGTTTACTGGCTCAAAAAATACATGGAATCCAAAATGCCGCTTTATTTCTTTTCAGATCTGATTGCAACTAATCCCGATTTTGATATTCTTCGTAATGATCCACAATTTCTGAACATAATTGATGAAATGGGACTTACTCCTTACCACAACAGGAAAACCAGATAAATACTCTTCCTTTTTTATTACCAGGATTTATCTTTTTAGTTTTTCTCAGTTTTGCCAGCTTTCCTGAAGCCCTTTTGCCCATCCATGCAACCATACTTAAATAATCAAACATAATTTAAAGGAACAAGCTTTTCTTTCAATCAATTGCAACAATATTGGTATATGTAATTTACCGGTATGGCTTACCTTTATATTGTCACTCAATGTATTAAAATTGAGCAGGTATTAATTCAAACTATTTAATTCAGAAAGGAGGTTTCATTTAATCATACGTTAAATCATTTAAAAATTGCAGCCATGAAAACACTACTATTAAATTTATTAAAACAAACACCGGGATGGCTTTTTATCCTTGTTCTGATTATCGTAATTTCCCCTTC
>JAOZLT010000256.1:0-2406 GCA_029934675.1 Candidatus Altimarinota bacterium
ACAATAATTACTACCCGATCCATTTTTTCTTTAGATTCAGTTGCCTTTGGTATTTTCGAAATTTTTTGACGAGCTTGTTCTCCAATAACTTCTACTTCAGGTTTTACTAATAGAGCCTCAATCTTTTTATTTTCTTTTTTTGTTTCAGACATAATTTTAACTTAATAAATAAATAATTATAAATCAGTCAGTGTTTGACTTTTTGTTTGTACGGTGTCATTATATCATAATGATTGACAATCGTCAATATTTAATGTATAATATGTACTGAAAGTAATTAATTATGCATCATGAATAATCCTAAAAATACTGAACGTACTCAAGAAAGCCAAATTCCTACACAGGATGTTCGAGATCAAATTTCTAATACTATTGAAGCTTTAGATATTCCTGAGCCAAATGCATCATTTATTAAATGGAATAACCAAAGAGGATTTGGCTTCTTACGAATGGATGATGGGAAAAGTGTATTCTGTCATGTAAGTGAGCTTTGTAAACACTTACAACCAATGCGTGATGATGCACCTGATTTTAATGAGCAACTCCATGTTGGTAATGTTATAAAAGGAGAAAAAGGTCTTAGTGCTAAAAATGTTAAATGTACTTATTGCGTTACACCTGCCATTTGGGAGCTACAGCCATCTGGACCTGTTGTTTTTGGTGTACAAGAAGTGAAACCCGTATGTACTAATAAACCCAATGAATCTAGCTATAAATCTACTATAAAGCATCATGATATATGGGAAGCAAATAAATCTTTTCGAGAGGCAATGGAGAAAGATAAAAAATGGAAGGGGAAATTAAATGATAAATTTTTTGAAGAATTTGGAGAGGCTGAAAATATTAAAGTAATTGATGAACATAACATCGCTCTTAACTACCCGCATGGTTCAAAAAAAGTTTCTATATTTCAAGTTTATGAATCTAAACATTTTGATGTGACACATTCCGGAAAATGGAAAGAGGATGAATATTCTTTTGTTGCTGAGTTTATTTTTAAAGATATTCCTGACGCAAAAATATGGGTAAATATAGTTACTAATCACTACGATAATAATCCTACCCTTAAAAAATCTTTTGATTCACTAACACCAAAAGCACAGGATGAAGTACTGAATAGGATAAAAATGAAACTTTTATCGCCTGATGATATTACTGAAAAGCAATTTAATAGTTTTATTGAAGATATTTATGACTTAGATAAAATTAAAGAATTACGGCAAAAAATTCTGCATTTGCAAGCTCCAGGTGAAAGTTTTATTACCAGTAAGACCCATGTGGAGCAATCCGAGGTTATGGATGGTTATGGTGATGAAACCTGGGGTACAGGACATTTTATAAGTAAAGAATATACATCTGATTATATTGTATCCGGTGCTAGAACATTCACATTGGTCCGGCAATTATAATGGTGGGCATTCATATGAGATTTACAATTATGACCATAAAAAAACGCCTGAGCAAATTCGAGATCAACTTCTAGAAGACACCAAGTCTGAACTTTCAATTTTTATGCGAAAATGGCGATCTGAAATAACTTTTATAGATAATAGACTATATGATATTACAGTTGAAGATTGGAATAAAAGATATAATGAACAATGTAACAAATTACAAAAAGATATTGAAACAAAATGGAATACTGAAGATGATATAATTTTATCTCAACTTAGAGAAAAATATAAAGAATATAATGATGCCGTTAATAAATTAAAACAAGCACGTGATGATTATCAAAATATACAAGAAAAAGCAAAAAAATCTAATATATATCTTCCATATAATTTATTAGATATTGGCTTAGGAAATATTGGTGCTGATAATATTAAAAATATTAATCAAACTACTGTAGAATTAAGAGCGCGCATAGATGAAATTAAAAAATTTATTGACTCCGAATTACAAAAAAAAGAAGAATTAGCAATTAAAGAAGCTTCTAAAAATTCTGATATTATGCTGGAAAATCCGGTTATAACAAGAAATATGGAAACCGGTAAATCTTTAGCTGAAGATGCAAAAAAAATACTAGGCACAAAAAAAGCTATTACTATTTTAAATAACGAACTACATGCTAGTTATGGCAAAGCGAGAAGGCAAAGCGCCATTTCTGATATCTTAGGTGAACTATCGGATGAAAGTGCTAATAGATTTTTTCGTCTATCACGAGCTAGAGATGTAAATGAGATTTTGGATATATCTATACGCCTTCTTGGTGGTAATCCTGACGATTATTATCATCAAGAAACTGAAAAATTACCCACACAACCTGTAAAATTTGAATCTGAAACATCTAGTAGTGATAATGGATTAGGATCTATGGCAATGGCATTCAAAAATAAACATCATTCAAATGGTAAGAAACAAAAAACAGATAATAAAAAAATACCACCAGTTGCCGATACAAAA
>JAOZLT010000256.1:2416-3000 GCA_029934675.1 Candidatus Altimarinota bacterium
GAACTGAAGAAATGACTGATAAATTACGTTCAAAATTTTTATCTGATCTTAATCAAGCAGAATTTTTACTCCATGATGTTTTAAATTCACATCCGCAATCTAAAAATCTTAAAACCAAAAAAGATTATGCCGTTAAAAAGGCTCGCAAACAATCCGAAGAACAATTAATAGCATTAAAAAATCTTCGCTCTGAAATATCTATAAATAATGATGTAACAAGAATTCGTAGCAAAGTAGCACAGATTTCCCATAAAGCTCTAAAAATTACTAGTAATCTAGAAAAAATATATGGTAATAATCCTGAATGGCCGATTGTTTATAAAACAATATTGGATGATTATGTTCATACTATTGCTAAGGAATGGGGTGGTGCCCTTACAAATGCAAGTTTAGCCTCCATACAATCACGATTAATTGCTATCGCAAAAGATAAAACCATTACTGATATAAAATCTGCCATTGAAGATGATGTAGCTAGTGTGTTGGAATAATCTTGTGTAAAGCAGGGTCAGGAGTTTTTTTAGGGGATTAAATTTCTCACCCATAAATTTTAGCAATCCTGAATAAAAAGAATTTCTTATCTA
>JAOZLT010000257.1:0-2712 GCA_029934675.1 Candidatus Altimarinota bacterium
AATATTATGTGTTGGACGGCGGCATGAATCACCATCTGGCTGCTTCCGGGAATCTCGGAACCATTATCAGAAAGAATTATCTGGTCAGGAACTTATCGCAGCCTGCTTCAGCATCTCAAGAGACATGCAATTTAGTTGGGCCGCTTTGTACGCCTCTTGATCTCATGGGGAAGAATGTTTCGCTTGCTTCGCCGGGTGTAGGCGATCTGGTCGGTATACTGAACTCCGGCAGCTACGCCTTTTCTGCCAGCCCTCTACTATTTTTGGGGCATGAAACCCCTGCAGAGCTGTTGCTTGTGCGTGATGAGATTAGAGTAATTAGGGGTCGTAAAAGTCTAAGGGATTTTAATTGAAGCGATTTCTTGTTTCCTTTATTACTGACAATCATAATAATTCCAAGGATGTAAAATCTTAAACTGGTACTTCTTTAAGGGGTCTTAGTAAGTAAAATGAATAGTATAATTTATAAAATTGATGAAGATTTTTCAATTAAAGTTGTTCAAGATTTAAAAGAATTTAGTGAGTTGAGATATATATGGGGTAGTCTTACAGAAAGTTATGAATCATATTTACCTTGGCTTGGTTTCGATTGGTTTGAGCTCTGCTTGAAATATCATCTGAATGATGACAAATTATTAATATTGTTACTTTGTAAGGCAGACAGAGTTATAGCTATTGCTCCATTTGTTCTTAAAAAAGAAGTGTTTAAGGGTTTTTTTAAGACAAAAAATTTTGAATTGATTGGGAATGTGCATTCTCCTATTAGAAATTTTATTATTGGTGATTCAAACAATGGAGCCAAAGAAACCTTGATCACAAGAATAATTTCTTATTTTTGTGATGTATATAAGGACTGGGATATTATAGAATTAGATGCGATTCCTGAAGAAAATGGTGATCTCAGGGCTTTTGAGACTGCTATTGTTGATACCGGTGTAAAATATAGGATTTCCCCTTCCTTTGGTAATTCGTATTTGGATGGGATCGATTATTCCTTTTTACAGTTTTTTAATAATTTACATAGAAAACACCGAAAGGATATTCAACGTTGCCAGAAAGGCCTCCAAAAAATTGGGGATCTGCGATTTCAAATGATAACATCAGATGAAGGATCATTAGATTATTATTTAGATTTATATGATGAGTTACGTGAAAAAAGTTGGAAAGCCCAAGAAAAGAATAAAATCTTTAAGAGGGAGTTTGTTAGGCTGGCTGCCAAAAAAGGATGGATGCGATTTTCATTCCTCTTTTGTGGAGATATCCCAATAGCAGCAGAAAAGTGGATTGTATGCCAAAAAAAGGCATATATAATGGATGGAGTATATAATCAAGATTACAGTAAATATAGCCCCGGAAAAGTTATAACATCTTATATTTTTCAGTATGTATTTGATCAAGATAATGTTAATGAAATTGACCATATGAAAGGAGATGAAGCTTACAAAAAAAACTGGACACCTATGACAAGAAGAAGAGAAGGGATTACGATATTTAATACTACCATTAGAGGCCAATCCTTGGCATTTTTAATGACGAAAGTCTTGCCAGTTATTGAAAAGAATCAATATTTATTATCAGCTAAAAACAAGATGTCAGGGTGTTTGAAAAAATATCGTCAATACTAAGCTTGACTGTAGTTCGGAAACATCATCTAAAAACCATTATGATAGAGGTGGCTTGGGAGGCTATCAAGAAAGACTCAAACTACTAAGGCCAAGTATTACCGCCTCAAAGTTCGTCGGGGCGCTAAGAAGTTCATTATGGCAATAGCTCATCGCATCCCCTTGGCTCAAACAGTGAAATGAACGATGCCCCATGGGTAATCCCCCCGAAAAATAGAGGTGGTCAGGTATCAATGGTGGATGTTTTTGATTCAATGTAGTAATCTTTTATTTTCATACAAACATTATTGATATCTTACGAGGCAATAACTGTGATTGCAGAAAAATTGGAAAAGGCACTGATAATAAGTAGGGAAAGAGGGATTAATAAATTTTTCCGACCAATTTTGCAAAGAGTACCTTCTTTTATTTTCGAAGCAAATAACCACGTATGGTTCGAAAGGCATCTTAATTCAGAACAAATTGAAATAAACCCTGAAATTCCATTGACCATGAATCTTTCAAACTCAGAATTTAATGAAACTTTTAATTGGATAAAAGAGAAAAATTTTCTATGGGGGCTCTACGAAAAGGAGAAGGAGATAGCGATCCGTGAAGGTCACTATTGGATAAACGTTAAATTTAACGGAAGTATTATCGGCTTCGAGAAAATTGGTTTCGGTAAAGTATTTATAAGTGATTACAGGAAAACTATTGAATTTCCCAAGAATATTATTTTCATATACGAATATCATGTACTACCTGAATTTAGAAGTAAGAAAGTTGCGCAATATATGACAAATGAGAATTTTAAATTTTTTCAAAAGAAAGGTTTTACTAAAGCCTTAACTTATATACATAATTGGAATACCCCTAGTATAAAATCTATGACACACTCCGGCATGAAAAGAATAAAAACTGTTTACTGTTATAGAACACTCGGTTTAACATTTCTGACGAGTAACCCGGCAGATTTATGAAAAGTCATTAGTCACTAAACCGTAAAGTTGATCATTTTTTTTGCAAGATATTTTTCATGAACTGAGCAAACCCTTTGCTGGATTGTTCTGCTTTAGATGGAAATGGAATGTTCACCTTCTTGAGCTAACGA
>JAOZLT010000257.1:2722-2999 GCA_029934675.1 Candidatus Altimarinota bacterium
CTCCAACTTTTAAAATATCGGTCGAGAAATATTACCATACAACATTTAAACTGTGTTGTGTCCGAGTTTTTTTATGAGAGTTTCAATAATGTTTGATCTGACTGTGAATAATTTTAAATGTTTTTCATGGGTTTTTAAAACGTGTATTTAATTAAAGAAATAACAAGTGTTGACGACTTTCTTCTCTTGAGAAATGCATGGAATGATTTATCGTTTCAAGAAAGTCCATACGCCCCTTTTCTTTGTCATGAATGGTTTGAATTATGGCTGAGCCATT
>JAOZLT010000258.1 GCA_029934675.1 Candidatus Altimarinota bacterium
ATGAACGTGTCTTCTACAAGTGGCTTGACCTTAACATTCAACTATTGGATGATGTAGAGGTAGCAGGCAATGACACAGGTTACAGTATCCAAGGTCAACAGTTAGATGGAGACTTCAATGTCACTATCACTGCTGGAACAGCTGGTATCAAGACACAGAAGACTCAGACTATCCAGTCGATGCTTCAGATGTTAGCTGGAGCTGGTATCAACGACCCTCGTATCATCAATCCTATGCTTGCAGACCTTGCAGAGCTGAACCAGATGCCTAACCTTGCAGCTGCATTGGAAGAGATGCCAACCGAGCAAGAGCAGAACCCAATGGCAGAAGCAGCTATGCAGCTTGAGATGCAGGCTAAGCAAGCGACCATCGCTAAGGACCAGGCATCAGCTCAGAAATCACAAGCAGAAGCAGTAGAGACTATGGTAGATACCGAGCTTGCAACATGGGGGATTAAGTAATGGCAACAGTTACCTGGGACGAGAAGTCAGCTGAAGGCAGAGTCTTCAAGAAGCAGGACAAGCCTAAGCAGAAGCCAAGTGTAGAGGAAGCTGAGCGTAAGACGAGAGCTGATGAAGTATCACAGTTGCTCGAGCATCCACTATTCAAGAAGTATATCATCGATGAGTATATCGTTGAACATTCAATGAGAACAGCTACGACCTTCACAGGTGGTAAGTATGATCTCGATACATTGAATGCTATCAGTCATCTGGTATATCACCTCGATACATTGGGAGAGTTTTAATGACAGACTATGAAGTAGAAGCGGTTGATAAAGCTCAGATGATGAAGCGACTTGTCGCAGACCCATTGTTTAAGCAGTTGATACTTGAAGAGTATATCCAGAACCAGGCTATCGACCTGGGAACGAACTATACCGAAGGCGGAGCAGAGACCTTAAAGGCTATCTCTAATCTAAACCAATATATCCAGACTATCATCATTGATGGTGAGATGGCATCAAACTCAAAGGACTAACATGGAAGATACTACTGTCGCCTCTCAAGAGAGCATAGTCGAACCACAGACACAAACAACGGAGACACCTAATGAAATACCCTCAACGCAAGAAACAGACCATGTGGTCGATGTATGGGATGAAGATTTCAAGATGGATGGAGAACCACCAGTTGTTGAAGGAACTGTCGCTGATGATATTAGTGACACTCCTGCTCCTGCTGAGTTATCTTTTGATGACCAGTATAAGACACAGTTAGACGGCGAGCAGAAGCTGAATGAACCAGTCTATATCAAGGTTCGTGGTAAGGTCGTAGACATCTCAGATGTCAATGAACTTCGTGACCTTGCTGAACGTGGACTGGGAGCATCAGCTAAGTATCAAGAGATGGCTGAAGGTCGCAAGACCTTACAGTTCATGCAAGACAATGGTATCACACAAGATACACTCGATTCAGTCATTGCCTCTCGTGGTGAACAACCAGTAGAGAGTGACACAGCTACACATGAAGTAGAGCAGATAGCCAGTGATATACTAGGTTCATCTTATGCTTCTGATTTCAAAGAGATAGTCCAGAGTATGCCAGCTGAAGTATCTAAGCAACTGGGTGAAGACCCGGCGATGCTTAAGGGACTTGCTGCTGATGTAGAGAGTGGACTAGCTCAACGTATCATGCCTATGGCTCAGCGATACATGGACATCAATGGACTTCCGTTCATAGATGCGTATGTTAAAGCTGGCCGACAGCTTGACCAACAACAATCGTCGCCTAAGGTGTCTAAGGACACTCTGAAGGCTCAACCACGTGGAGTAACACAGTCTATGCAGAGAGAGACCAGCGTATGGGACCTCTCATCTGACCAGATGGACAAATACTTCAACGACAACATATTAAAAGGATAAGCTATGGCTTATAACAGTTACTCAGCAGGTAGAACAGAAAACGGCGTCAGCGATGCAACAGGCATCAACACAGCAGAATATTACGATCGCAATCTCCTTGAGAACGCTCGCGAAAACTTCTTGGTATCAAACTTCACTAGTAAGAAGTCAATGCCTAAGTTTGAAGGTAAAGGTGTAGTCTTCAGTTACTATGACCACATCCCAGCATTCGTTACACCTCTTGTAGAGGGAGCTGCTCAAGGAGCTGGAGCATCACTAGATAAGATCAACATCAGAACATCGATGGAAGCTTATGGCGAGTTTGTTCCGTATACTGATGACCTTGATATCTACGGTGAAGATGGAGCGAGATTCAAGAAAGATGTAACTACCAACCTTGGTGGAGCAGCTGGTGAAGCTCAAGAGACTCTACTCATCAATGGTATGATCGCATCTAATACTGCAATCGTATTCAACACAGATGTAGCTACTACTCTAATGGATGCTGAAGTATCTATCCGTAAGGCTAAGGGTAAGAAGTTCAAGTCTATGCTTACTGGTTCTACGAACTATGCAACATCAACTATTCGTGAAGCGTATGTCGGCGTATGTAGTATTGATGGAGCTCGTATCCTTAGAGCAGCGCCTGGATTTGTCTCTGTAGACAAGTACGGTTACTCTGACGGTCTTCTTCCGAATGAGATTGGTTCACTTGAAGGTGTTCGTTACATGGAGACTACACTTCTTCCACAGAACACTGCTAAAGAACGTGCTATCATCTGGGCTGAAGAGTCTATTGCTGAAGTCGGTATTCGTGGTATGAAGAAGATTCAGACTATCATCAAAGATCTTGGTTCAGCTGGAACTGCAGACGCGTTAAACCGTTCAGGTTCAGTTGGTTCTAAGTTCCGTATGGCAGCAGTTACTCTACGCCCTGACTGGGTATGTGACGTCGCTCTCCAAGCATAGTCGGTAGGCAGGTTAAACTGTAAGCCCTACCCTTCGTGTTCTCATACTTTTTAGAACTACCTCTCGATGGTCGCATTGAGGAACAGGTAGTTCTATAAAGGTTTGAAACCTAAAAACAAAAGGATTAATATGGCAACTAAAGCTGATACTAAATACAAGAAGATAATCGTTACTCACGCTAACT
>JAOZLT010000259.1:0-254 GCA_029934675.1 Candidatus Altimarinota bacterium
CTAATTTTAAAATTAAGAAGAACCGATTTTTCCTTTAATTTACGGATGTTTTTCTTAATATGAATTTAAGGATCACACCGTACTAGCATTGATTATTCGATCCCATGGCCGTATAGGCTGGCAGGCACCCCTTTGCCGGAGATTTATTATGAAGCGTGCCATGTTGGATCATCCTGTAAATTTTAAAATTTCCCCCTTTTTTCTTTAGCGATTTTGTTTTGTTGCAATGCGCTCACCTTACTCTACAGGCTTAA
>JAOZLT010000259.1:264-731 GCA_029934675.1 Candidatus Altimarinota bacterium
CTAATAGCTCCCGCACATCTTCCCACGTTAGTTTCTGCATGACTTGCTCGTCGGTCGTGAGAGTGGCATCAATGATGCTTTGCTTGCGTCGCTGCATTGCGACCACCTTTTCCTCTACCGTACCTTTAGAGATGAGCTTGACACTATAGACGGTGCGTTTTTGCCCAATCCGGTGGGCTCGATCGGTGGCCTGATCCTCAACAGCGGGGTTCCACCAAGGATCGAAATGAATAACCATGTCGGCACCGGTCAAATTAAGCCCCGTTCCGCCTGCTTTAAGACTCATAAGGAAAACCGGAATCGTGTGATCTTTATTAAACTTCCGCACCACGCTTTGCCGATCTTTTGTACTGCCATCGAGGTAGCAATATTTCAGATCCCGCGCATCCATTTCTTCTCTAAGAATCGCGAGCATGGAGGTGAATTGGCTGAAAACCAAAACGCGGTGTTTGCCGTCCAAGGCCTCG
>JAOZLT010000259.1:741-2993 GCA_029934675.1 Candidatus Altimarinota bacterium
GCAGCTCGAAAAACAGCTCCATTTTAGCGGAAGGATGTTTGCTTTTGATGCCATCGAGCTTGAGAAGGTCGATATGATTGCAGGTTTGTCGAAGGCGTAACAAGGTTTTAAGAATTTCCATACGGCACTTATTGAAGCCCTCCTTCTCGACCATATGGCTAATTTTCTGTTTCGAGTCTTCCAACAACTGGGTATAGACCTTGTGTTGATCGTGCGTCAGCGTACATGACGCAATACGCTCAATCTTCGGCGGCAGGTCTTTAGCCACATGCTTCTTGAGACGGCGCAAAAGAAAGGGGTGTAGCTTGCGGCGGAGCTTGGCCTGTACATCGTCCCCATCGGCGCCGCCATTCATAATCGGTAATTCATAGAATTCACGAAAATCTCGATGGTTCCCTAAGTAACCCGGCATGAGAAAATCCATAATCGACCAAAGATCTGCCACTCCATTTTCGATGGGCGTTCCGGTCAGTACCAAACGATGATGGGCTTTAATCTTCTTGGCCGCCACGGCATTTTGGGTGGAGCGATTCTTGATATGTTGCGCTTCATCGAGAATGGCAATGGCATAGGTATGTTTTAAATGCTTTTCCAAGTCGCGCCGCAGAAGCGCATAGGAGGTGATGACAACATCAACCTTATCAAATTTTTTCCACATGCCGTGGCGATCGGCTCCGTAGAGCAGTAAAACTTTTAGATTGGGCGTAAACTTGGCGGCCTCCTCCTTCCAGTTTTCAACCAGGCTGGTCGGACAAACAATGAGTACAGGAGTCGATGGTTCGGTTTTATTAATCCGAGCCAGTTGAATCCACGCCAGGGTTTGAATCGTTTTTCCCAAACCCATTTCATCGGCAAGAATTCCACAGAAACCGCGATTTTCCAAGAAACGGAGCCAATTCACGCCCTCTTGTTGGTAGGAGCGCAGGGTTGCATTCAAGTGAGGACTAAGCTGGATAGGTTGAACTACATCCTGATCATTCTGTTGCTGAGCCTGCTCCATCCATGAAGGGGTTGCCTCGATATGAACACCGTCGAGCGCATTAAGCGAGGATTCCACATAGCTGCCATAAATACTACTCATGCGGAAGGATCCCGGCTTGCTACCTACCCCCACCGCACAGTCTTCAAAAACGGCTTGAGCCTGTTGGATCGCATCCGCATCAAGCAGAATGGTTCGTCCGTTGCGTTCAATAAAGGAGTCTCCCATCATTAGAGCTCGCTGAATATCGCGTTCGGAAATGCTCTCCGTTCCACTTTTGTAGTCATAGCTCACATCAAAATAGTCACCCGCAGTAGATTCATCGACACGGATAACGGGCGTAACGTAATCTACCGTTTCGGCAAATGGTTTCACTCGGCCTTCTAGTTCAACCATCCACCCTAACCGGCGGATTTTAGGCACCCCACTTCCCAGAAAATTAAGGACTTCACGTGGCCCAACAATATTTTTAAGCGTATCCCCTGCCCGCCCGGAAAAACCAACCGCTTCAAGTTTCTGGACGGCCTTTTTTTCCGCCGCCATATTACGAATTCGATATCGCAATAAATCCTTCTGGTCAGGAATTGCAAAATTTCCACTCATGGCAGCACGGCCGGCGACCAACTCAATTTTGTCGGTATAGCGGGCATAAAGCGTTGCCGCGAGTGAAGCCGGACTCCCCTTAAGAACCAAATGAAACGTAGGATTGGCGGGCTTCATATGGAAAAGATCGGGCGTGATGGTGCTATGCACTTTTATTTCTTTCTCAATCTGCAACAGCTCCGTCATAAGGAAAGAGGGAACCAACGTTCGAGGAACCGAAATAAATCCGCGATAAATCTCCTGTAAGGCTCGGGGAAGAATCTCACTCAATGGCCAAAACTGTTCATCGCAAAAGATCCATCCAAGAGTATGGCCGATAATATAGAAAGGAGAGGAATCCTCTTTTGTTTCTGGAATCACGGTACAAAGCTGAAGTAACAGTTCGCCATTCTCCCGATCGAGATCCATTTCCATCTCCAAAGAGAGCCTATTCCCATGAACGGAAAGGCTCTTGGATTGGTTTTGCAGAAAGAGGGGTTTCCCGTGGTGCAGACGCAATAAATTAATAAAGTCCAGAATCGAAAGCTGAAGTCTACTCTTTATGGGGCCGCCACAAACATCCTCAAGCATATATAGAATATTTTCATCCCGATGCGTAAAGGAGAAGGCGACATCGGTTGAAACTTCTTCCGCAAGAATCCACTTATGATCCGCCTCGATATAACAATGG
>JAOZLT010000260.1 GCA_029934675.1 Candidatus Altimarinota bacterium
CGCCCTTTTCCGTGGCCCAGCTGACGTTCCCGTAGTCGAAGTGCCAGTATTCCCGTAAATCGACGACAAAATCCTCCGCTTCGAAGAGTTGGATGAGCAACTGTCGATTCCGCTTCGCTGCAGGCGAAATATCCGGATGGTAGGGGTAACAGGTATCGTCGAGTTCCAGGGTAAGCCCCTCGTTGTTGCCGAAATCCAGCACGCGGTCGGTCTGCGAATCATAGATCAACGCATCTACAGCCCCCCCGGTCGCATGCATGGATTTCTTCGGCGGGGCAACGAAATGGGCCACCGTTTCCTCGATGTCCTTCAGGTCTTTGCGAGGGAACTTTTTCCGCATCACAGCCACCTTCGCCTCCCACAGTTGGGCCTGATGCGCGAAGGATCTCCACACCGAACGGATGATCAACACCTTGTCCTGCTCTGTCAAACGCCGGCTGATTCGCCCGATCTTCTCGCAAACCTCTTCCCTGGCCCTGTATTGGTAGTCCTTCTTCATTGAAGGTTCGAACATCAGATTGAATCCGAGATCCTTCAGGCTGATCAACGGTGAATGATCTTCCTGGATGCGTATTGTCGAGAACAGTTCCTTGTGCAGGCGTTCTTTCCGCTCGACATCCCGGCAATAGCTTTCTGTGTTCATATTACATAACCAGTTTTTCTACGTAAGGGGAGGCCATGGCCGAGATCAGCGCGCCGTAGTTCAGGTCGAAATCCACTTCGTCTCCAGCCACGTATTCTCTCTGGTGCGTATTCATGATGATATGGTCACTGCTGGCGCCGAGGATGTCAATCTCCGCCCTGGGCGTGAGTCCGGAAACCAGGACATCCTGCAGGCCGATGCCCAGGATGACCCGTCGCATCTCGCCGAGATCGCGGAAACCGGGCACCTGACCCGAGGAGTTCTGAGCGACCTGTCCAAAGGGCAGAGACGGCTTGATTTTCGATTCGATAACCTCGGCTACCAGTTTGAAGGCATCGGTGAAGAGCCCCGGGATGGGTTTACGTTGGAGAGTTTCGCGGCCCAGGAAGATGGATTCACCCAGTCGCAGATTATTGATCTTCCCCACATCCGGTGTGGACATGAACCAGGAGTAGTTGGCTGAGTTTCCACCGGAAACGTAGGTCAACGCCAGTCCGAACTCTTCCTCGATGTCCTTGGCGAGCAACGACAGTTCCTCCATCTTGCCCTGGTCCGGTTCGATCCCCCCGAAGCAGGCCAGATTGGCCCCTATGCCCGCAAGCTGAATCCCCTCCAGTTCGATCACTCGTTTCACGGCGCCGAGCAGATCAGATGGCATGAGCCCCTCTCTCAGGTCTCCCAGCTCCACCATCAGGATGATCTTGTGCCTGGCGTGCTGCTTCAGGGCGAACTCGGAGAGTCTCTCAATGACTGAGAGGTCCGAATTGAGGCTCATGTCCGTAAACGTCACCACAGCCTCGGCCTGGCTGATGAACGGGGTTCTCAGCAGGAGAAACCGTGCTCGTATGCCGGCATCCCGCATTCTCCGGATATTGGCCATTCTCGAATCGGCCAGGATACCTATCCCGCTGTTGACCAGAACCTCGGCGATCCTGGGATCCCCGCACACCGCCTTGGTCACGGCGCAGATCCGGATGCCCCGCGAACCGTACAGCTCCTTCAACGCGGTCACATTGTGGGCGATCTTGCCGAGGTCGATCTCTACCCTTGGAGTTGCCATGCGAGTGGTGCCTTCACCGCGAGGGCGGGAAATACCTCGAGCAGCCTGGTGATGAGCTTGTCGCATCCGTTCTTCAGGACATCCGTAACCGGAAGTCCATATCGTTGCTCGTAATCGAAGATCGTGTCTTGTACTTCGACATCGCTCATGTCTTCGTGGTTGAGGGTGATCGCAATGACCCTGGTCTTCGAGAACAGCTCGATCAACTCGATCTCGCTTGCAAGCGTGGGCATGGGAATCCCGGGGAAATCACAGTGATTCGTTCTCCTGGGCGGATGCTGAATGATGACCGCGTCGGGATTCGCGCCCCTGAGGATGGCCGCCGTGGAGGTGAACGCCGGATGGCTCAAGGAGCCCTGCCCTTCGACAACGATGATGTCGGGATGTTCTACATCCTGGGCTTCCATGACGGCATGTTCGACTTCTCCCGTCGAGAACCCGGAACTCAAGACATCCACGGCAACACCGTACTTGGCACCCTGGAGCAGGCCCGTCTGCCCTGTCGCGATGAAGACAGCGTTTATCCCCTTCTGTTTCAGGGCATCCACGAGTCTCACCGTCGTCGTCCGCTTGCCAACGGCGCAATCGGTTCCCAGCACGGTGATGACCGGTGTTTCAAGATTCAGGATACTCCCATTGAAATTGTGCAGCTTGCTTCTCGGCGGTGGCTTGCGTATGTCGTGGATCCTGACACCGCATTCGACCGCTCTCTCGATGAACTCGACATCCTCGGACAGGAATTCCGGCAGACCGCTCACGATGTCCATGCCCTTTAGCATGGCGGCGAAGATGACGTTTCTCTCGGATTCATCCAGAAACGAAGCGAGAGGGGCGATACCGTAGATGAACAGGTCCGGAACGAAGCCGAGTTCCCGTATGGCGTCAACCAGGCTCGGGAATACGGGAATCCCGTTCTCTACCCCATCGAGATACTCTCCGGCATCTCGACCTGCTTTCGAGCTATCGATTATTCCGAGGATATTGTATTTCGTCGAATACCGGGCGAGTCCATTGGCGACTTTCCCGTCTATCTGGCCGAATTCGTTTTCGCAATAGACCAATGCGTTCGCAATCATGTCGCTCCTTAGATTGTATACCTGACCATCAGGCACCAATTCACATCATTACAATAGCCTGTTCCAAGAGCCGCGCCATGTTGCAGCTGACATGCCGGACGTCAGGCCCCACAGACGAGTTGCCCCAGGAACCCGCGATGAGACGCGCATATCACCCATGGCGAAATGCATAAGGTGGCCCAGTTATTGGCAGGATTCC
>JAOZLT010000261.1 GCA_029934675.1 Candidatus Altimarinota bacterium
GTAAAACCTTTAGATGTTATTTTCCTATATATTGTAGTCTAAATTATTTAATCCCTCAAAAAAACTCCTGATTCAGACTTTGCGAGTCTCAAGTTTTTATAGGAATTTAGGATTCGGTCGAATTTGGAATTTAAAACTGAGCTAATTGTTCTTTCATTTTCTCCAATTTCTCCTCTGCTTCTTTCATTTTCTTCTTTTCCCCCTTTACAATTTCTGCAGGGGCGTTGTCGGTGAATTTTGTATTGCTGAGTTTAGCTTTTAGGCTTTTTAAATAATTTTCTAAATTACTGATTTCTTTGGTCAGGCGCTCCTTCTCTTTTTTGGTATCTACTAAACCTTCTAAGGGTATAAAAATCTCAATTCCATTTACAACTTCTGTAGATGCGTTTGAGAGCTTTTCTCCTTTTTCTTCCAAAGTTAATTCGCTAACTCTGGCTAGGCGAAGGATTTCAGATTTGTTTTCCTTTAAAGTTTCTAAGTGTTCATGCCCGAATATGGTAATAGGTATTTTTCGTGCGGGTTCTATCTTATTTTCGGCGCGTAATTGACGAATTTTTGTAATTACATTGATAATTTTTTCTGTAGATAATCCATTGTATTCTCTTTTGTCCGGTGCAGGATAATTGGTTTTAATTAGCATATTTTTCTGGCCAGGCAAATGAGACCAAATTTCTTCTGTAACGTATGGGGTAATTGGGTGCAATAGGATAAGAATGTTTTTTAAAACATGATATAGAACTGCAGGATTTTGTTTTGGGCCTTTGGATAATTCCAGGTACCAATCACAAAAATCATTCCATAAAAAATTATATAAAAGTTGCCCAGTATCACTAATTTTATATTCCATTAAGTTTTTATCAGCTGTTTTTATAGTTAAATTCAGCTTATTGAGAATCCATTGATCTGAATCTGATAAATTTTCTTGTTTTATAGGTTGTTCATTTGTAATTTTTTTTTCTTCTAAAATTGTTAATACAAATCTACTGGCGTTCCATAGTTTGTTGGTAAAATTTCTGTATCCTCTGATTTTTTCTTCATAAAGACGCATATCGTTCCCTGGTGTGTTGCCTATTACCATACTCATCCTTAATGCATCGGCTCCGTATTGTTCAATAATATTTAACGGGTCTATACATGTTTTTGGATCCGATTTGCTCATTTTTTTACCTTCTCTTGTTCTTATTAACCCATGTAGATAAACGGTTTTAAATGGGATTTGTTTGATTGAATAGGTTGTCATTAAAATCATTCGTGCAATCCAGAAAAATATAATGTCGTAACCTGTTTCCATTACGTGTGTTGGGTGGAATTTTTGGAATTCAGGACTATTTTTAAGGATATCTTCTAAGCTTATTGAAAAATCTTTTGTTAGCTTTGTGTCAACTAATGTACTCCATGTCCATAATGCGGATGAGAACCATGTATCCAGAGTGTCGGTGTCTTGTTCCCATCCTTGTTCTTTAGGTGGTTGTATATCAACATAGGTTTTATTTTCTTTATACCATACGGGGATTCTGTGTCCCCACCATATTTGGCGTGATATGCACCAGTCTTGAAGATTGTCTATCCAATTGAAATATATTTTTTCGAAACGGTCTGGGATAATTTGTATTTCTTTTTTGCGAACTACTTCCTGCATTATTTGTTTTAAACTCATTTTTTTATTATTCCATTCAACTACTTCTTTATTCACATCTATAAACCATTGTAGTTTTGGTAATGGCTCGATTGGTTTTTTTGATCTGTATGAGATGGATAATTGTTGTATATATTTTTTTTCTGATTTTAATTTTCCTTCTTTTCTTAAACCTTCAACAAACTCATTTCTACATTCCTCAGCAGTCATTCCAACATAGCTTTTGACGTTATCGGTTATTTTTCCATCTTCATTGATTACTTGTATGGGTTTAGATTTAATTTTATCTTTGTGTCGTTGCCACATTTCGTAATCGGTTTTGCTATGAAAAGGGGTAATACCTACAACTCCGGTTCCAAATTTACGGTCGACTGTATGGTCTGCAATTATAGTTACCTTTATTTCTTGTCCACCAGGCCATACAACATCAAAAGTCTGACCAACTAGATGTTTGTAGCGATTATCATCTGGGTGTACTGCTAATGCTGTATCTCCGAGTTTTGTTTCAGGACGGCTTGTTGCAACAAAAATAGGTTCTCCTCCAGTTTGTTTTGCAGATAAATATTCGAATGTATAAAGAATGCTTTCCTTTTCAATATATTCTACTTCATCATCAGAAATCGTGGTTTGCAGAGATACATCCCAATTAACAACGCGTTCCGCTTTATAAATTAGCTTATCATTGAACATTTTTTTAAAGACTTCATTTACACATCTATTTAGAGATTGATCCATTGTGTATTTTTCTCGACTCCAATCACAGCTGGCTCCTATTTTTCGTATTTGCGAACGAATAGTTCCTTGACTTTTTTTTACATATTCAGCAATACGTTTTACTAATTTTTCACGACCAAGTGAGCGTGGATTTGCTATTCCTTCTTCATTTTTTAAATTTTTTATAACCACGCTTTCTGTTGCGATTGCTGCATGGTCGGTCCCTGGTAGCCAAAGTGCTTCATATCCTTTCATCCTACGATGTCGAATAAGGATATCCTCGATAGCCAGCATTACTGCATGACCAAGATGTAGGACTCCTGTGGCATTTGGGGGAGGCATTGATATCGTAAATGGCTCTTTGTCTGAATTTACATCCGCTTTAAAAAATCCTGAATCTTCCCATATTTTATATATTTTATCTTCGTATTTCTTTGCTTCGTAAGTAGATGGCAACATAGCTATTTAATAATTAATATTTAATATTTAATATTTAATTAATATTTTTTTGTATTGAAATTGCGGGGTAAATCTTAGCATATGCTTGTATACTTAACAACGCTATGGTTTATTGATTTAATACATCCGAGAGCTTGCTCCGGTGTCCGCAGGTGTCGTGATATACT
>JAOZLT010000262.1 GCA_029934675.1 Candidatus Altimarinota bacterium
TATATTTTACAAGATGGAGACCCTGGTTATGTATCAGGCGAAACACATGGCTTAATTGCAGCCACAGTCGATCAAAGTACAGGAATACAATGGTATAATGGTTCTAATACATTTATAGGAGCAACTGGATGTAAGCAGTAACTTACAATGTTGGTTTTTTGGCAAATAAGGATGTTGCTTTTTCAGCAACTAAGGATGTAGCTTTTCTCATTTCAAACTTACAAAAAAAACAAAGAACTGATGCTTAACTGAAGATTACTTTCCGGTTTTTTAACCGGTAACTGGTTCCAGATAAACTGACTATTTCACAACGGTATAAAAGGCGATCCAATAAAGCTGTTGCAATCACCTCATCATCAAGCATTTTCACCCATTCCTCAGGACTTTTATTTGTTGTTATAATAAATGAAGCTTTTTCATGTAAATGGTTGACAAATTGAAAGAGCCCTACGGCCTGTTGTTTATCCAGGGTGAACATCATAATATCGTCAATAACAACCAAATGGGCTTTTAAAAGTTTTCTGTACTCTGATAATGCTGATCGTGTAATATCCTTCATTTTAATCATTTCCACTATCTGCTCCATAGTCCTGAAGTATGCTTTATGTCCCTTTTTCAAGGCGTCAAGACAAAGGCCTCCAGCGATATATGATTTTCCCACACCAGATGGACCCATTAATACGATGTTATAATTTTGCTCCAACCAGACGCACTCGCGTAATTGGTTTAACTGCTCTTTACTTAGTCCATTGGTAAAGTCATAATCATATTGATCCAGATCAGCTTTAACCGGTAGCTTAGCAGTCTTGATTCTTCTCTCCAGATCACGTTGCTGTCTTAGATTTATTTCCGTTTTAAACAGATCGAGAGAAAAATCTGTATAACTGGATTTTTCATCGGTTGCCCGTCGGATCAGAGCTTCCAGATGCTCCTTAATGCCTGTCAAGCGTAGCTGCGTGGCATAGTCCATAATGATTTGTGTTTTCGATTCCATGTTAATTCATTAAGTTTTGATAATCTGATATATTACTTTTTCGTGGTGTTATTTTGAAGGCAGATTTATCCAGTGTATTAACCTTTATGGGGTCTTCTTCTTTTACCTGATTTTTACTGTCAGCCTGAAGTTTTATTACAACACTTTTAAAATCTGTAGCTTTAAAAACGGAACGCTCTATACAGAAGACAAGGGCTTGGTTTAGTAACTCCATCGAGTAGCTTTTTGTCATTTTCCTTATCAGCTGAAGTTGATCCCGGATATACCTGGGGTTATCGTCTCGTATTTGATTAAAATATATTTGTGCCTGCTCGGGCTCGCCAAACAAACAAGACAGCTCACTGATGAGTTGATCAATACCTGCAGAGTAATCTCGTTTAAAGTTGTTATTAGTGATTAGTTTTCCCCGGCCTGGATTGATCTTATACCGCACCAGTTCTGTCTTGGATGAGTCATAAATGACCAACTCATTTGCAGGAGTTTGTTTTAGCCAAGTCGAGGTGTTAGGTCCCGTGTAGGTACCCAAAGGAAGACCATAAAAATTACTCTTAAAAAGCACCGTATTGTCTTTCCTTACCTTATAGCTTAACAGTGGAGTTTTTGGCACGAATAAGTCGTTTATGACCGTTAGGTGAGCTTTCTCTATTAACCATTCCGTTTGAGGAATTAGCTTTGTTGCAGCATGAACTTTTGCATTTGCCGTTCGTCCCAGCCAACTCATAGCCTGTCCATTAAGAAGCTGATTATTTACATAAATCCGTCCACGAAGGAAGTTATACTTAATGTATTTAATCACGTTCTCAATTTTTCCTTTGCTCTGGGGATCAGCCTTCCTGCAAAAGTGTGCATGGAAGCCTCGCTGCTTAACATACGAACGAAACAAATCAGTCAATAGAAGATCACCATAATTTTCACTAACCAGCAAAACAGAGTCCTGATCATAGACTACTTCTTCTGTGATACCACCAAAATAGTCAAATGCCAACTCATGAGCCTCTATGGTAATGATTGTTGTAAAAGGTGTGTCGATCAGGTAAACGAACTTATACCTTGATCGGGATAGTACCATTGAAAAATAGTAAATCTTCTTTCGCCCTTGCTGATCTGTGCGCATAGTGTATTCTCCAAAATCAACCTGGGCCTGTTTTCCATAAGGAAGCTCAGGAATTTGCGAAAAATCACGATCAACGAAAGGCTTTGGGATACCATGTTTTCGTCTGACATACAAAGTGAAATTAAAAACAGTTTTCTCATTGACAGTCGGTGAATCTGGAAAGTTTTCTTTCAGCCAATCCAGAATCTGGGCTGCAGAGGCCTCAGGACAATCTTCCAAACGATACTGAATATAGTCCTCGTACGGATCCAACGTCTTGCTTCGAAAGGTCTGGTCTTCTAAAAATTCAATGTATTGTTCTTCACTCATATTTAAATATTTTATAACGGTACGGTAATCCATAACCAAGTGTCTTGCAATCCTTGTGGGATTATCCCCATTAATTTTTCTTTTGTGTATTTCGTAATACATAATTAATTTTTCTGCATCATGTTTATTCATAGGATATTCTGTTTATGGTTATATAAATCCAAGAACAGAAAAAATCCTGATTCAACAACCAAAGAAGGCTCGCGAGCCTTCTTTGGTTGACTCAATAAGTTTGGTGAGAAAAGCTAAAGATCAAAGAATAGACCTACATTCTTATTTGCTGAAATACCTGCATCCTTAATTGCTGAAATACCTACATCGCTAATTGCGAAAAAACCTGCATTGCTATTTGCCATTTACAATTACATATTGTTTCAAACCATTCAATTGAAAGTTGGCTCATCTTACACTTTTAGCGGAGCCATTAGAGGTATTTCAGAAGGTGGTTATTTATTAGAGCAATCTATAGCACCGGCTTCGGAAGTCACCTTAGTGAATGATATGGGGCATGATTATTGGCCTAGCACCAAATTTAAGTATGATTTTGGACAAGATTGG
>JAOZLT010000263.1 GCA_029934675.1 Candidatus Altimarinota bacterium
CAGGTAGTGGTAAGACAACAACACTTTATGGTGCACTCAATGAGCTGCGTAGTGTAGAAGAAAAGGTAATTACTGTTGAAGATCCTGTTGAGTACAGGATGAACCTCATTCAACAGGTACAAGTACGTGCCAGTGTTGGACTCAGTTTTGCCGACGCTCTGCGTTCTATCTTGCGTCAGGATCCTGATAAGATCATGATTGGGGAGATCCGTGACCAGGAAACCCTCGAAATTGCCATTAAAGCGGCCTTGACCGGTCACTTGGTCATCTCTACTCTACACACAAATGATGCGATTAGTTCTATTCCCCGTATGGTTGATATGGGTATTGAACCCTATCTTATCAGTGGATCATTGGTTGCTATACAGGCACAGCGTCTTATCCGAAAGATCTGTCCTCACTGTAAAATAGAAGATCATCTTCCTGAATCAGTTATCGAACCGTATAAACAATACCTGCCTGAAGATACTGTTTTTTACAAAGGTGAAGGCTGCCGTGAATGTAACGGTGTTGGCTATATGGGACGAGAGATGATCTCTGAAGTGCTGCCGATTTCTGAAGAACTTTCCAGTATGATTGCAAAAAATGCTTCAAAAGATGATATGATTGAACAGGCAATGAGTGAAGGCTTTGAGCCTATGTTTGCAAATGGAATGAAAAAAGTTGTCAGTGGTGTCTCAACTATTGAAGAAATTTTAAGGGTGGTCAAATCATGAAACATTTTACAGCTACCGTACTTGCTCGCGGTAAAAAAACTGAGCACAAGCTCTATGCAGAAAGTAAAAAAGAAGCGCATTACATGGCGAAGGTCAAGTTTCCAGGTATCATGGTCAAACTTGAAGAGACTGCGGCTCCATTAGAGGACCAGATAGCCCAGATAAAAGCCAATCTCTTCAAAGGTTCAAAAAAGAAAAGACTTAAACCCGACGCACAGATTGCAGCGATTCGTCAACTTGCTGTTATGACCAATGCCGGTATCTCAGTCCATGATGCACTTTCAGACCTAGCAGAAGCAACTGAGGATCCACCATTAAAAGAGTTACTAACTAAATGTGGTGACGACATCAATGCTGGGTCAAGTCTCTATAACGCTATGGATGGATTTCGCTCTCAACTAGGAGGCCTCACCTTAGCAATGGTTGACTTAGGAGAAAAAACAGGTAATATGGCTGAAGCTTTATACAACCTTGCTAATATGTTAGAAGAGATTCGTGCTAACATGATCAAGTTCAAAAAAGCTATGGCATACCCAAGGAATGTCATGATCGCTATGGCAGTTGCATTTAGTATTTTACTTACTTTCGTTGTTCCAAAGTTTGAATCTATCTTTGACAAATTTAAAACTGACTTACCTCTTCCAACTGTTATTTTACAGTTTATGTCACATACTTTAGTTAACTATGGTCTTTATGTTTTAGCAGGAATTGCAATCATCTATATTGTTATTAAATATATGGTTGAGAACAATGAAGATTTTCGTTATAGATTTCATCAACTCCTCTTACGCACTTATCTTATTAAAAATGTAATCCTGTACTCAACATTAAGTCGTTTTACACTTGTTTTTTCTGAACTAGTTCGTTCTGGTATTCCAATTGCAGAAGCACTTGAAACGGCTATCAACATGACAGACAACCTTCCATTGAAAGAGAAGCTATCTATTGTAAGTGGGTCCGTTGAGAAAGGTAACAGCCTTAATGAAGGTCTACAGGAAACCGGTCTATTTGAGAACATGATTATTCAGATGATCAAAGCTGGAGAAAACTCTGGTGCACTGGACGATATGCTTCAAAAGGTCACTGAGTATTACAAGATGAAGTTTGATGCCATTATCGATGGTCTTCAAGAAGCTATAGAGCCAGTAATGCTCTTTGTTATCGGGGCAATGGTTCTTCTTCTCGCTCTTGGTATTTTCTTACCTATGTGGAGTCTTGGGGAAGCGGCTCTCGGTTAAGAAGAGAGATAAATTTCTCTTTTTATGTTAACCCTTCTACTGATGGAAGTGGTCTAAATTAGCCTAAGAGAGCTTGTTCAGCTTTTAAAGCTTCCTCTTTCTCTCTGCGCTTCTCTTCACGTGCAAGCATCTTTTTATAAGCTTCATCCTCTTGCATCATACCTGCTTCATAGAGAAATTGAGAAGCCACAAAGTCACTTTTTTTGATCTTGTCATATTTTGCAAAACTCAAATACAATATATCTTTTGCTCGTGTTACAGCAACATAAAAGAGTCGTCTCTCTTCGTCAAGACTTCCACCCCGTGTCATCAGTTTACGGTTAGGAAAACGCCCATCCATCAGATCGATCACATAAACCTCTTTATACTCCAGACCTTTAGAGGCATGAATACTTAAGAGATGAACACCCTCCCCTTGAGTAAGGTCTTGAGAGCCCAGGATCATCGCATTTAAGAAACGTTCATGGTCACTGTATGGTCGCGTAAGTTCCACTAATATCTGCGATTTATTATGGATACGCTCTGTCGACTCTTTTTTCTGTTTCTCATCTACTGTTCCATCAGCTAGGACAGCACGCTTAGAGCTTAATACATCAACAATCCCATGATAAAAATCTGACGTTCTGATTTTAGTTACAATTGTTTTAGGCTGCTTCAAACCATGAATAGATCGTAACAACTGTGTAAAGTTATAGAGGAACTTTGCCCCATCTTTTGTCAGTTTAGGATGTTTTAACACTGGATTCTTCAAGAACTTTGCATCAAACCCCAAGGCACCGAAACGACCTGCTGAACCAAGTTCAAGGAAGTCATCAAACAGACCAAGTTGTTGGTTGAGTTTACGCTTTTCAAAAGGGTTACTTATGCTGGTATCAGGAGAGAAGACACCGTATAGAAGTGAACCTGAACCAACACGTTGAAGTGCAATAAACAGCTCTTTAGCAATAGCACTACCAACCCCTTTTGCAAACTCAAAAAGATGAATAAACGCCATCATATCGTTTTCATTGACCATCAA
>JAOZLT010000264.1 GCA_029934675.1 Candidatus Altimarinota bacterium
AAAAATATATTAATTTAGTTAAAAAAGATACAAAGCTGTTGTGTGGTAGAAAGTATATTTTACTTAATGAACAGTTTTATAATCTTAAAAAAGAGAGTTCTCAAGAGAGTGGAGAGTATATACTTATCACTTTAGGTGGAGGAGAAATATCTTTTTTTATAGAAAAAATTATAATTTATTTAAATAAACTTGTTCATAATTTTCAAGTAGTTCTTGTAGCCCCTCAATACAAAAAACTATCCAAAGAAGTTCAAAATATAATAAAAGATAACGATATTACATTATTGACTAAAACAGATGATATGCCAAAATTGATTAATAACGCTTCATTGGTAATTTGTTCACTAGGAATGGTCGTTTATGAAGTGATGTTTTTAAATAAAAAAATTATACCAATCAAAACAGCTTCAAATCAAGATAATATAGCCATATACCTTTCTAATCATGGGGTACAGGTTTTACAAAATGATTTGATACTAAAAACTTTTGAAAAATATTTTCTGAAAGTTTTACAAGGCTCTTCTCTTAACTATGATAAGCATATGATTAATCCTTATCAAAATAGCATATTTAAAGCTCTAGTTTTATAACTTCTGCAATCCACCAACTATGATGCTCTGTAAGGTTGTTTTTATGATAGTCAACTTTTGAAATATTTTGTATTTCAAATCCAGAATCTATCAAGAGTCCTTTTACTTCATCTAAGTCTAAAAATGTATAGCACATATCTTGATAAGAAGGGTGGTCTAATATATATGTATCTTCATTTAGTTTCTTACCACTTTTGTATAAGAAATCATCTTTAGTCCTAAAATTTATAAGCATTTTTCCATTAATAGTTAGATTGTTTTTTAGTATTTTAAAATCTTTTTTCATTTCAATTATAGGTTTAAGAAACATTACACCGTAGGCTAAAATAACATCAAATTGCTTTCCTTTAAATGGATTACTTGTTAAGTCTTCACAAGAGATTTGATTTTGTGTTAATGCAAAAGTTTTTTCTGCAGCTGTGCAAGCATCTTCAGAATAATCAATACCATATGTTTGAAAATTATAATCAAGTAATAATTTTAAATTTCTTCCACTACCAAACCCTATATCAAGTGCTTTTAAATCTTTATTGCTCTCTTTGCTTGGATAATTTCTTGCTAAAAAAGAGATTATGTATGTATCTGGATAAAGCATGATATTTTTATTTATCTCTTTTGACCAAGCTATTTTATTCATTTCATTGATATTAGTTTCTATCTCAATAGTGTTATAGACCTTTTTCTTTGATTCTCTAATGTTCATATTTTCTCCTGATAGTATAAAGTACCCATTGATTAAAGCATCTTTTCCAGACTTTATACTTTTAATAATGTCATCTTTTTTTAATTTTATATTATATGTATTTAAATTATTTATATTATTTTCTATTGTAATGTCTTTTATCTTTTTACCGATAACTGAATCATCAAAGTTGAAAAATTCAAAATGTGTGGGGATGGTTTTTTTGGTAAGAGTTTGAGTTTTGCCTATAAGAAAATTTATCATGATAGAAAGTGGATTAATATTTAAAGCTTTGGGTAGTAATACTGAGGATATATTATTACCACTAGCACGAGCTGAAAGTTCTATGATATATATGGACTGCTCATTGATGATGATGTCTGTATTAATCAGGCTGTTACCAATAGATAAGATTTTGCATATCTTTTTCAAAATAGATAAAATCTCAGTAGTTTTGTTTTTATATCGACTTGGTAAGGTATATGATATCTCTTGTCTGTAAGGTAGAGGTGTCATTTTCTTATCTCTTATAGCTATGATTTCAAGGTTTCCATCTCTTATAATAGCATCTACTCCGATTTCATCTCCACTTAACAACTCTTCTAAAAGTATATCTCCCAAGGAATTATTTTTAGAAAAATAGTTATCTATTTCAGTTTGATTAAATATATCAAATACCTTTACTCCAGTGCTACCAGAGCCAAATCTTGGTTTAAGGATAAAAGGCGTTTGTATATCCTTTTTATCAATATGTGTTTTTACTTCATCTTGATTTTTTACTAAAAATTGTTTAGCCAAATTGACTTCTTTGTTTAGTGCTTGATAAAATAGATATTTATCTGTACACATAGAAGCTGTTTGCTTGCTGATACCTTTAAGAGATAAGGCATCATTTACTGCACCAACTGTTGTCAGATACCTTCCTATAGGTGAAGGTAAAACAAATCTAACATCATGTTTTTTTGCTAGGGCTATAATCTCTTTTTCATTTTTGATATCTATATGATGTGTATGAGTTGCATATTTAAATCCTTCTGCATATTTGTTTTTATCACATGCAACTACTTCAAGATTAAGGGTTTTTGCTAATTTTATAGATTCTAGTTGTTCTACACCAGCACCTATACTTAAAACTTTCATAAAAATTTAAAACCTTTTGTATTAATTTAAAATATTATATAATGTTTTAAATTAATAGATTCATAGTTGGGAGTAAATTATCCATGATAATTGGTAATACAGAAGTAGGGTTAGGTAAAACCTATATTATAGCAGAACTTAGTGCAAATCATAATGGGAGTTTACAAGTAGCATTAGAAACTATTAAAGTAGCTAAAGAGATAGGGGCAGATGCTATAAAACTTCAAACTTATAGAGCTGATACGATTACACTTGATTATGATTCTCCTGAGTTTATGGCAAATCCAGAAGGCTTGTGGGCAGGACGAACACTGTATTCTCTTTATGAAGAGGCTTGTACACCATGGGAGTGGCATCAAGAACTATTTGATTATGCACGGCAGATAGGTATAGATATCTTTTCTTCTCCTTTTGACAAAACAGCCGTTGATTTTTTAGAACAGTTTGACCCTCCTGCTTATAAAATAGCTTCATTTGAGATAACAGATTATGAACTTATTCGTTATACGGCGAGTAAAGGAAAACCTATCATCATCTCAACTGGTATTGCTACGATA
>JAOZLT010000265.1 GCA_029934675.1 Candidatus Altimarinota bacterium
ATTTCAGATTTGTCATTTCTGATTCTATTTAGCATTTTTCATTTGTCATTTTTCATTCTATGTCAGTTATTAGTTGTATAGTTATGTATAATGGTTTTCCATTCACCATGCGGTCTCTGTGGCATATTATTTTACAATTTCAGATTTCAGATTTGTCATTTCTGATTCTATTTAGCATTTTTCATTTGGCATTTTTCATTCTATGTCAGTTATTAGTTGTATAGTTATGTATTATACAAATAACTAATAATAACTCATTACTAATATTTTCCCACTAACCCCTGGTAATGGGTACTTATTACTGATAGCTAATTACTAAAGGTGGGATTTTTGCTTAAAATAAAATCAGCTTGACTTAAGGCGCTCTATTTAATATCAATTTTATAAAATACCCTTTGAAAATGGTGAGGATTTTGGTAAAATCTTTCTGCTGTGTTTTACGAGATGTAAGGTAGTAACACTGTTCGCGAGGCTTGTTTACTTCGCACGTTCCATTTTTTAACCCTATCAAAGTGGCTGACGAAAAAGATCCAATTGATCAAGAACCTAATGATGAAGAAAATGAGGCAGAGCTTCCTTTAGGGGATTCTTCGGATGATAAAATCGAAAATCGAAAATCGAAAATTGAAGAAGATTCAACAGAGGAGCCTTCTGATAATGAATCCGATGAGCGAGAAACGGAAATTGAAGAAGATCCTGTTGATGACGAGAATGATGTTAATGAGCCTGGAGAAAATTTAGAAGTGAAAAAAGTTGATGACGATGATGGTGGTGATGAAACTATATTTACAAATATCGGGAATTTGCATAATCGGGATATTGTTACTGAAATGCAGGAGAGTTATTTGGATTATGCAATGAGTGTAATTGTTTCACGTGCTTTGCCTGATGTAAGAGACGGTTTGAAGCCAGTTCATCGAAGAATTTTGTATTCAATGCATGAAATTGGTCTTAGATCAGGTGCTAAATTTCGTAAGTCAGCGGCTGTAGTTGGTGATGTTTTAGCTAAGTATCATCCACATGGCGATACTGCGGTTTATGATTCTATGGTACATATGGCGCAAGATTTTAAAATGCGTTATCCACTTATCCATGGTCAAGGTAATTTTGGTTCAATGGACGGTGATAATGCTGCGGCAATGCGTTATACCGAGGCTAAAATGCAGAAGATTAGCGATGATCTTTTGGCAGATATCGAGAAAGAAACAGTCGACTTTAGGCCAAATTATGATGGTAGATTAAAAGAGCCTACAGTTCTTCCTAGTCGAATTCCTACATTACTTTTGAATGGTACTATGGGTATTGCTGTTGGTATGGCTACTAATATTCCACCGCATAATTTAGGAGAGGTGATGGATGCGGTTTTGCATTTAATTAATAATCCCGAAGCTTCTTTAGAAGATCTTTTGCAATTTATTAAAGGTCCTGATTTTCCGACCTCTGGAATGGTTTATGATATAGAAGCTATTAAAACAGCGTATGCAACTGGTAGAGGAAGTGTGGCAATTCGTGGTAGGGCCGAAATCGAGGAAACAAAGGGTGGTAAATTCCGAATCATTATTACTGAAATCCCATATCAGGTGAATAAGGCTGCTATGGTAGAAAAAATTGCTATACTGGTAACAGCAAAGACTCTTACGGGGATTTCTGATATTCGAGATGAATCCAGTCGGAAAGGTGTACGTGTAGTTATTGAATTAAAGCGTGATGCATATCCAAAAAAAGTGTTGAATATGCTTTATAAACATACAAATCTTCAAACATCATTTGGTTTCAATATGATCGCTCTTGTAAATGGTGGAATTCAACCGCGACTTTTGGATCTTAAATCAATTCTTGAACAGTTTATTGCGCATAGACAGGATGTGGTTCGTCGTCGTACCGAATATGAGTTAAAGGTAGCAAAAGCTCGTGCACATATTTTAGAGGGGTTGAAAATTGCTTTAGACCATATTGATGAAGTAATTGCTCTAATTAAGAAGTCCGAAACCAAAGAGCTTGCCAAAGAGGGTTTAATGTCTAAGTTTAAGCTGACTGAAATTCAGGCGAAGGCAATTCTTGAAATGAGATTACAGACATTGGCTGGTTTGGAGCGTAAAAAGATAGAGGATGAGCTTAAAGACAAACTTGATTTTATAGGAGAATGTGAAGGAATACTTGGTGATTCTAAAAAAGTGCTTGATATTATTACTGAGGAATCTAAGGAGATTGTTGCAAAATATGGGGATGACCGTAAAACAGAAATTGTTCCGCATGCAATAGGTCAATTTGATGTTAAACAATTGATTCCTGACGAGGAAATGGTAGTACTTCTTACTAAGGGGGGGTATATAAAACGTCTTTCTCCTGCAATCTATCGAACTCAGGGGCGTGGTGGTAAGGGGGTTATCGGAATGACTACAAAGGAAGAAGATGAGATTAGTCAGATAATTTATACGCGAACTCATAATAATTTATTGTTCTTTACGGATAAAGGGCGTGTATTTCGATTGCCTGTTTATGAAATTCCTCAGGCGAGTCGTACAGCCAAAGGTCAGGCAATAGTTAACCTTATCCAGTTGCAGGAAAAGGAACATACAACTGTAATGTTTGATGATTCTAAAAAAGAGGATGCTGAGTACTTGTTCATGTGTACTACAAAAGGGACTGTTAAAAAGACTAAAGTTGAAGATTTTAAAAATGTTCGTAAATCAGGTCTTATTGCAATTAAGTTAAGGGAAAATGATCTTCTTAAATGGGTTAGACCTACAAAAGAAGGTAATCAGATTGTAATTATTACTCATGAAGGAAAGTGTATTAGATTCAAACAGGGTGATGTTCGTCCTATGGGAAGAAATAGTATGGGGGTTCGTGGAATTCGATTAAAGAGTGAAGATTACGTAGTGCAGATGGATGTTGTACATGATGAAGAAACAAGTAAGTTATTGGTGGTTATGGAGAATGGACTTTCAAAAAGTACAAAAATCA
>JAOZLT010000266.1 GCA_029934675.1 Candidatus Altimarinota bacterium
ATCACCATGTTGTTGCCGAATAGTTGAGCCGGGCCGGAGTCTTCCCGCAAAAGCGCCTTCGTCCGGCTTGCTCGTCCGCTCCGCTTTCCCGGAAAGGCCTGAAGGGCTCATTACAAACAGCTTGCCCGCAAATTCATGGGTTTTTGGAACAGGAAGGCTATTCGCATGGTGCCACGCCTTCAAGGGACAAACGGGGCCAGACCAATAAAACCTGCTGCACTTTCTCTACTTTATCGCCTAATTATTCCACGTTTTCGGTGGATCTGTAAAAAAAATGCTCTGAAAATGAATTTTTCCCTTGTCGAACTGTGAGGGAGTGGGCTAATAGGTTTTTCCGGAGGAGGTTGGACGGATTCTCAGGAATTCGTCTGCTCCTCGGTCCAAACCCAATCCTCGTGTCTTCCGCACCGAATCCCATCCAGGGTTTTTGGGAAGGGGGGGGCAAGGATTATCAACCAACCAAGAAAACCAACAAAAAGGAATCAAAGTCATGCCACTACATTCGAAAGACGACGTAAAAAATGTCCTAGATGACGTTTACGCATCGGACGACCTGTCCAAAGTGATGCCGAAGTATAAGATGCCCGAGAAGGAGCATTCCCCGGACCATGCGTTTGCCGTGGTTCGCGACGAACTGATGCTGGACGGCAATTCGCGCCAGAACCTGGCAACTTTCTGTCAAACATGGGTGGAGGACCAGGTTCATGAACTCATGGATCTGTGTGTCGACAAGAACATGATCGACAAGGACGAATATCCGCAGACCGCGGAGATCGAGGGGCGCTGCGTCCATATGCTCGCCGACCTGTGGAATTCGCCTGATGCCACCAACACCCAGGGGTGTTCGACCACCGGTTCCAGCGAAGCTGCGATGCTTGGCGGGATGGCCATGAAATGGCGCTGGCGGGATAAAATGAAGGCTCTGGGAAAACCGACCGACAAACCGAACCTGGTTACCGGTCCGGTGCAGATCTGCTGGCACAAGTTCGCCCGCTACTGGGACGTCGAAATCCGCGAAATCCCGATGGACCACGGCCGCTTGCTCATGACGCCCGAAGAGGTGTTGAAGCTTTGCGACGAGAACACCATCGGTGTTGTGCCGACTCTCGGAGTCACCTTCACCTGCGAGTATGAGCCGGTGAAGGCAGTGGCCGAGGCACTCGACAAGTTGCAGGCGGATACGGGGCTCGACATTCCGATGCACGTCGACGGTGCCAGCGGAGCGTTTCTCGCCCCCTTCTGCACCCCGGAACTGGAATGGGATTTCCGCATTCCGCGGGTCAGATCAATGCATCGGGTCACAAGTTCGGTCTCTCGCCCCTCGGAGTCGGTTGGGTCGTCTTCCGCGATGCGGCGGATCTTCCGGAGGATCTGATCTTCAACGTCAACTATCTGGGCGGGAACATGCCCACATTTGCGCTGAACTTCTCCCGTCCGGGGGGACAGATCGTCGCTCAGTACTACAACTTCCTCCGCCTTGGCAAAGAGGGTTACCGCAAGGTCCATAACGCCTGCTACGAGACAGCACAATATCTGGCCGATGAGATCGGTAAAATGGGACCCTTCGAAATGATCTATGGCGGCGACCCGACGACGGGCATCCCGGCGTTGTGCTGGAAATTGAAGGAAGGCTTCGATACCCATGGCTACACGCTCTATGATCTGGCCGACCGTCTGCGCAGCCGTGGTTGGCAAGTGCCGGCCTATTCACTGCCGGCCAACTGTGAGGATCTCGTGATCCAGCGAATCCTGGTGCGCCACGGCGTCAGCAGGGATCTGGGTGCGCTTCTCATCGAGGACATGAAGCGGTGCCTCGATTACTTCAAGAACCACCCGGTCACCAATCCTCTGGATGAGGATGAAGGATCCGGCTTCCATCACTGATCACCAAAGAGCGCAATGCCCGGCGTTTATCGCCGGGCATTCGCTCGGGTGGGCCGGGATATTTCGCCCGTGCAAGGCGAGCAGTCAAATTTGACGATTAATGAACTTAGCTAAAAAATCCGAATCATGAAAAAAACGATAATTAACAGTGCGTTTGCGAAAACGCGATTTGTATGTGGAATTGGGGCCGTTGCCATGCTGGCGACCTTGGGCTCCTTGTCTGTCGGCAACGCTCAGACCCCCGGGGCCGAAGAGCCCCAAGCCGTGGAATCCGGCAGCGACGCGCACGGAAGTGCGGCGGTTGCGCCCGATTCCAGCAGCAAGGCGGATGCTTCCCCAAAGGATGCGAAAGCTTCCGCCGACGATGGTGCCAAATCTTCAAAGGACTCAAAACCCAGCAAAGCCGCGGGACCGCCGTCCAGCAAATTCTGGATCGTCAACACTCTGCGAGCCCACTCGGAACTGGCGATCTTTTTGACGCTGGCCATAGGCTATTATATCGGGGGCATTAAGTTCGGCAACTTCAGTCTGGGTGCGGTGACGGGCACGCTGCTGGTCGGCGTGCTCATCGGACAGTTGGACATAAGCGTTTCGCCCCAGGTGAAAACAATGTTCTTCACGATGTTTCTTTTCGCCATCGGCTACAGTGTCGGGCCGCAGTTCGTGCGCGGGGTCGCCAGAGACGGTGCTCCCCAGGCGTTCTTCGCCGTGGTCATATCGGTGCTCTGTCTCGGGGCCACCTGGATTTCGGCCAAGCTTGCAGGCTTTGATGTGGGGCTGACCGCCGGTCTGCTGGCGGGCTCCCAGACCATTTCGGCCTCCATTGGACTGGCCACCGACGCCATCAATAGCTCCGACATCAAAAACAAGCAGGAAATGCTAAACCAGATCCCCGTGGCCTATGCCATCTGCTACATGTGGGGGACCATCGGAACCGGTGTCATTCTGTCGATGCTCGGGCCCAAATTGCTCGGAATCAATCTCCCGGAAGTCTGCAAAAAATATGAAGCCAAGATGTCCGCGGGCGCGCCGAAATCCGGCATGGGCTCCGCGTGGCACCAGCTTCAAATCCGTGCCTTTGAG
>JAOZLT010000267.1 GCA_029934675.1 Candidatus Altimarinota bacterium
ATTGATGAGACTTATTCTTACATTATTAATAAGTCAGGAAAGCAATTTGATCCTGAGATATTTGTTTTAGTGGCGTTAACTATAATCTTTGTAAATTCAGCACGATTAATTCTTTTGTTTGGCTGATAAGTTCCATCATCATATCCTTTAACAATTTCCTGTTCCTGAACATAGTTTATGGCATTGAAATTTGAGTGGCTGGACGATACGTCTGGGAAATCTGCTTTTACTAATGGGATTACAAGGATTGCAAAAATTACAAGGATTACAAAAATTAATCTTTGTGGTTTATAATTTATCTTCTGATTGGTCATAATTTTATTTATGTTAATATTCTATAAATTCTATCTCTATGTTATCCTTTCTGTAGGAAAAAATAAAATTATTATTATGAATACAAAATCTAAATCAATCGACTTAACTTCATCCAAGGTCAGATTCTTGCTTTTTGTGTTAATGCTCGGGATTGTAGCTATTGTACCGGCATTTGTGCATATTCAATGGCTTACTGGCCCTATGGTAAATGCTGTTTTGATTATTTCAGCTGTTTTGATTGGTCCTATGGAAGCTGTGTTGCTAGGTTTAATGCCAAGTACAGTTGCTCTTAGTGCAGGCTTATTGCCTTTGCCACTTGCACCTATGGTGCCGTTTATAATGTTGGGCAATGCGGTACTTGTCGCTGTTTTTCATTATGTATATAAAAAGAATTTCTTTGTGGCAGTCGGAACTGCCGCACTTCTAAAATTCGCATTTCTCCACTTTACGGTTGTGTGGTTAGTGGATGGAATGCTTGATGGAAAGTTGGTCGCAAAACTTGCTGTGATGATGAGCTGGCCACAGTTTTTTACAGCAGTAATTGGTGGTCTGATTGCTTACGCACTTTTGAAGGGGATGAAGAAGGTTTAATTTGATTACAAAATTAGAATATTAGAAAATTAAAAAGATTAAAATAAGATTTCAGAAAAATAATCTTTATAACTTTCTAATAGTCCCAAAGGGGCGTTTGTAATTCTCTAGTAATTATTTACCACATTTTGCCTCACACCATTTAGTAGCGTCATAATTACCTTTGTTAAATTTTTTGTGATATCCATAGCCACCAAAAAGGGAGACTATAAAGCAGGCTAAAATACCCCCCACAAGAAGATATAAGCTTAATTTATGTAGTTTATCTTTTTTAAGATTTTTTAATGCCCATCCTATAAAAAGGATTAAGCCTACAAATATCGCAGTGGTTGATAAAAAATGTACACCTTTAAGCAGTACAAAACCTGCAGTTGAAACGTCAGTTAACATATTTTTTAGTTAATATAATTTAATATTTAATATTTATCTCATTATATAGTATTTTCGAATTTATCTAAAATTACTTTTACTTCATCCGAACTATTTGTCTGCATTAGTTCTTTTCTTAATTCTCTTGCACCGTCAAATCCTTTGCAGTACCAGGCGAGGTGTTTGCGCATGGCGAAGAAGGTGTGTTTCATGCTTATCTCCTCAAAACATCGGGCGTGATCTATGGCTGCTTTGAATCGATCTTCCATAGTTGGCTCTATACCGCTAAAAAACCATGGATTTCCGCATGTGGCTCGTCCGATAAGGGCACCATCAGTTCCGTATTTCTTGATTTTTTCATGAGCATCATCAAGCGAGTGTATACCACCGTTGCCGAGGAATAGCGTGTCGGTTTTGTGTACGATTTTGGCGACTTTGCCTAATATCTCCCAATTTGCTTCACCGCTATACATTTGTTTAAGAGTTCGACCGTGCATGGCGATTGTTGCTGGTTGTTCTTCGAGGAGGTGTTTTACCCATTCTTCGGCTATTATTTCGTCTATTCCGGTTCGGGTTTTTACAGAGACGGGGATTGGGTTTCTTGCAGGGCGAGATTTGCTAATTTTGCTTCCAGGTTTGGGGGGCGTAGTAGTGCGCGATTGGTCAATCGTGCTTTCAGGTTGGGGGTACATGTTTTTAAGTGCGGTGATGAGCTTTGGTCGTAATTCAGCTTCTTCCAATGTTATTCCGTTACTCCAATCGGTTACGGCTTGTTTTACGGTGCGGATTATTTTTTTTGCCTGTTCTGGTACACGAATAAGGCCTGCTCCCGAATTTCGTCTAGCAACTTTGTTGGCAGGACAGCCCATGTTTATATCTATTCCATCAAATCCTAAATAACAACACATGATGGCGACTTTGTAGAATGATTCGGTTTCTATTCCATATATTTGGGCGACTATTGGTCGCTCGATTTTGTTGTATATGAAGTGGTCGAGCATGCTTATTGCTCCTCTCGCTAAGCCTTCGACATTAACGAATTCGGTGTAAATGACGTCAGGTTTACCGTATTTTGATGTCATATAACGGAATGCGGCATCAGTTATGCCGTCCATTGGAGAGAGTGCTAGGATTGGTTGCTTTAGTTTTTGCCAGAAGTTTTTTGTCATAAAAATGATGTAACGAAGTGACGAAGTAACGATATAACATTGTATGTCTGACATCCAGAGTTTTTGCTACAACCATTTTATTGGATCAAGAGTTTTTTTCCTTGAATAAACAATTCACCCATAAATCTTAGCTATATGATATAAAAAGAATTTAGTGTCAGTTATACCACGTACAATAGATCTAAATCCTTTTAACTTTGCATTAAAAAATTCAGCAAAAGCGTTGGTTTCTCTTTCTGAAAAATAACTGTATTGATGTAATATTCGCTAGACCACAAACGATAACCTTATCCGTCTGTTGTTTATCGGTATACAGACCCGAAAGTAATAATAGAGAAAAAGGAGTTTTTACTCTAATAATCAATCTGCGAAATCTATACAATCCTTTAATCCAGAGAATCCAGGTTCAAACAATTAAGATAGGCTGTTTTTCATTATTAGAAAATGACTTATTTCCCAACCAAGAGTCGGAGAATTCTAATTGATTAAAATTAATTCAAGGAAAAAAACTCCTG
>JAOZLT010000268.1 GCA_029934675.1 Candidatus Altimarinota bacterium
ATCGAAGAATTTAAAAAAAGTGATTTTATGGAAGACGAACTTACACCAGAAAATCGTGATAAATATTTAGCACTAAAAGAAGAAGTCGCCAGCAGATCACCTGCTCAACTTGGAACGGCAATCAAAAATTGGGAAGTCTGGAATCATCATGAAGTAACCACACAAGAATTGAAAAGAAAATTTTAATCAACTGATGTTATTTTGAATAAAAACCTTTATATTGCATTCATAATATTCGGAATAACAAAAGCTATTTGAGAATAGAGTTTTGCTTATGTTAATATGATGACCTATAAATAAATATATGAGCCTCATTCCCAAAAGCATCGAAAAGACTATCGAAGAATTCAGTAAACTTCCTGGTATTGGTCAGAAGTCCGCAGAACGCCTAACCTTTTATCTACTTCGAAAAACAAACTCAGATATCGAAAGATTTGGCACTACGGTTTGTAAGCTAAAAGAAGGTTTACGGTACTGTAGTAATTGTCAGAATATGACCACAGAAGATATTTGTGAAATCTGTAAAAAACCCGATCGCGACCCATCCGTAATATGTATTGTAGAGGAGGTACTGGACCTTATGGCTTTAGAAAAAGCAAACAACTACAAAGGTCATTACCATGTCCTACACGGCGTAATCTCGCCAATTGACGGCGTTGGGCCGGATGAATTAAAGATTGCCGAGTTAATTGAACGCATAAAAAAGGGTGGAATCAAAGAAATCATTCTAGCTCTAAATCCATCACTGGAAGGCGAAGCAACTTCTGCCTACATCCTCAGATACATTAAGGATTACGATATTAAGGTTACACGAATTGCTCGTGGTATTCCTGTAGGAGGGGATTTGGAGTATGCGGATAGTCAGACTTTGAAGAGGGCGTTTGAGGGGAGGGTAGAGTATTAATCCAATTTACATTTCGTAATATTGGAGCAGGGCGAATAGAGTATTAACAGACGCAATTTAAGAGTGGTGTAATTTACCCGCCATTCTCATTGTTTTTAACAAATTTAAACAGATAATTAGATGTATTGATGGATGAGGTTTATAAAAATTTAACTGAATTATTAAAATAACTATGCATAATTAAATTTTCATTTATTCCATATACAATCAATGATTATTTGCCATGTAAACTTATAATTGTTGGCTAATTTTTACATTCAAGTATGAGATGTTTTGGAGTAGAATAGTTTTGTTAAGTGAGTATATGAAATATGGAAAAAATACTGGATAATAAAAATAATAAATTATGAACAGTGCTCAAATAGAAAAGAATGTAAAAAAAGTAATGGAAGATTTTTCTAAAGATTCTTTTATATTTGATTTATTACTTGCTTATGGAACACCAAAAGCAACCGTAACATTACTTCAAAAGGGAAGAAGAAATCTTTCGAAAGAAGATCATCAAGTAATTTTAAAGAAAAAACTATTTTTTCATGAATGCAAAGATGAAGATTTACATATTACAATAGATAATTTGCAAAAGGAGAAAAAAACGATGAGTCATAGTCCTCGTTTTGTAGTTGTAACAAATTACAAAAATTTATTAGCAGTTGACACCAAAACAAAAGAATCACTTGATATTGAAATACAAGATTTAGCAAAATATTATGCCTTTTTCTTGCCGTGGGCAGGAATTGAGAAGCATAGACATATAACTGAAAATCCAGCAGATCGAAAAGCTGCAGAAAAGATGGCTCGGCTTTATGATGGGATTTTAGCTGAAAATAAAATTCATGATACCTCACGAACACATGATTTAAATATTTTTCTAGCTCGGCTTTTGTTTTGTTTTTTTGCAGAAGATACTGATATTTTTGAAAATAATATTTTTACAGATTTCATTGGATCTCATACTCAAATAAATGGAGAAGATTTACATGAACAACTTGAAAAACTTTTTGAAGCTTTAAATACAAAATATGAAGAACGAGAAAATCTACCTGCTCATTTAGAAAAATTCCCTTATGTAAACGGTGGGCTTTTTGCCAAGAAACATTGGATTCCAAAATTTTCTGCCAAAGCAAGAAGAATAATCATTGAAAATGGAGAATTAGATTGGAAGGATATCAACCCCGATATTTTTGGATCAATGATTCAAGCAGTAGTTCATCCAGGAGAAAGAGGAAGTCTTGGAATGCACTATACTTCTGTACCAAATATTATGAAGGTGATTGAGCCTTTGCTTCTTAATGAATTACGAGAAGAGTTTGAAAAATACCGTGGAAATAACAAAAAATTAGATGCATTACGCCAACGAATGGGAAAGATAAAGTTTTTTGATCCCGCTTGTGGATCAGGGAATTTTTTGATTATTACTTATAAAGAACTTCGGGAATTAGAAATGAAAATTATTGAAGAGATGGGAACATTCTCATTTTCTGATATTTCTTTAGACCAATTTTATGGAATTGAAATTGATGATTTTGCTCATGAAATTGCCAAACTTTCACTGTATTTAGCAGAACATCAAATGAATGTGAAATTTAAAGAAAAATTTGGAGATACAAAGCCGACACTGCCACTGAAAGAAGGTGGGAATATTGTTTGCAGGAATGCGACGAGAGTTGATTGGGAAGATGTTTGTCCGAAAGATAAAGATGATGAAATTTATGTAATGGGAAATCCTCCATTTGAGGGGGCTAGAAAACAAACTGCTGATCAAAAAAATGACTTAGAGCTTATTTTTAAAAAAGATTTTAACGATTTAGATTATGTTAGTGCTTGGTATCATATTGGAAGCCGATATATTCAAAACTACAATGCTAAGCTTTCACTTGTATCCACTAATTCAATTTGTCAAGGACAGCATGTGAATTTTTTATGGCCCCATATTTTGATTGACGAGCTTGAAATTGATTTTGCTTACACATCTTTTAAGTGGAAAAATAATGCTAAAGCAAATGCGGGGGTTACTTGTGTAATTGTTGGTCTTAGAAATACATCAAATAG
>JAOZLT010000269.1 GCA_029934675.1 Candidatus Altimarinota bacterium
TATGTAATTTTTTTATGTTTACATCCATATTATTATTGTTTAATTAAAATATCTCCTCCAATAATTTCTCTAACTCAGCATCTACCTTTGGTTCACTCTCACTACTTGTTACAGTTGTAGAAGCTAACTGCTCTACATTAAATTTTTCTTTCAATGCATTGAGATGAGTATTACAAATTACTGTAGCAACCTCATTTTGCCTATCACTAAAAGGAATTGGAATAGTCTCTTTAAAATAAACACTCGCATTTGTAGGTACAATGTGGTTTGTAGATCTATCTGTGATACCTAAATGTTCCTTCGTAAACTTTTTCACCTCTCTTACTAATAATTGCGAGTAATAATTTTCCCAATAATCGGCAATAAATACTTCTTTTTGATTTAAATTTGTTAGTTTTACAAACAATATACGAAAATCATCAAGGTCGCCATAACTATAAAACACAATATTTCTACCACAAACTAAGATTGCTACCTCTTTCCTATTGTTAATTCTGTACACCATTTTATCGTTAGAAAAATTTTCTTTAAGGAAGTCACCATCAGATTTATTTTTAATTTCTGTTAGGTCACTGAAAAAATACTTATTTTGTATTTGATTGTCATCTTCTAATTCCGATATTAATGATGTTTTGTACTCTTCTATAAATTTATAAGTATGATGTTTAGGTTGAAGCAGTATTTTGTTTATTTTCGATATTTGTATCATTGTCTAATTTATTTTTTATGTTTATATAAAACGGTTCTGTAAACTCCTGGATAAAAGAAGGAACAACACAGAAAGATTCACCATCTTCATCGTACTTATTCGTTAAATGATTTACAATAATTTGTGTAATCCTTGCACCAATTAACATTCCTACATATACAGTTTGTTTAAAAGTACAATTACCATCATCAGTCTCGTCATCATCGAATAATGTTTTTTCATACGCTTCCTCCTCACCTGGTTTAACCACATATATTTCGTATAGATTAGCTCTTAATCTTCCATCTATAAACAGTTCCCTATCTTCTTTATCTTTCCATACATCAAAACATTGTTTGCGTGTCTTCATATTATCCAAACATGTAATTGTAATAGGATAATACATATCATCTTCATATTCAGTTGTAACAGGGATAAAAGTACTCAAACACCCATAATCTTTTACATTACTGATAACACTCTCTACTTTGAACTTTAGTTCTTGCCCTGCTTGGAAAAATTGCGTTCCAATGTTATATTCTTCTACAACATCCATATCTACTATGGCATAATTTGCAACAACAGTTTTTGCAAGGTTATAGATAGTATTACTACCTATCCCCCCTGCACCAACTATTAGAATATTTTCATCTTTACTTTTTTCATACCAAGGAGCATCTTTAAATCTACTATTATATACTTTAGTCATTTTTTTCTGTAATATAATGAGTTAAACAATTAACTATTGCGTCATGATAATTTCTATCATCGAACATACGTTTGTAAGTAGCAATAGTTTTTAAAGCAGATGTACATACGTCAATAAAAGATATTTCTCCTTCTGGATAAAAAGAAGTATACAGTACAGGTATATTTTCCATTACTAACTCTGTATAAATGAGTAAATCAATATCTTCTTCCATCGGATCTAAGTATTCCTCAGTAGAATGACATATATTATTTAATTCTGAAATAGCACTCCAAGGAGTAGCCATCTCTGAGTATTCACTAGTAATAACACTACCTAAAAAAGAAATATGTTTTAGTCTACCCCCTGTACTCAATTGTATATTTACACTATTTTTATTTTTTTCTTCTTTTTCTTCTTTTTTTTTTGTGTCTGTTGAATAACCACCTCTGTGATTAAGATAGTATCTATTAGTTGCGTTAGTGCGAGCAAGATTCTCCTTTTTCAAAGAATCTTCTTTAGCTTTTTTCATAGCGTTAACTCTTTCAGTAACCCAATCATATTCAATATTATCTTTTTCTATTTCAACCTCAATAGTACCCATTAATAGTTCCTCTTTTTCTGAAACTTTGCTAATGGTGATTTTTTTACCATTTGAATCTGTAATCATACTATCGGTTGTATTTTTTGATACAGATGGAATACCTAATCTGGCATTCCATTTACCATCAAAATTAACAATCAAAGATAAATAATAGTTGTAATGCTTACTATTATCTTCTAATTCAGAGATATCTGTGCTGGAGAAAAATGTCGACATTGAGTGGTGCGTGTGTATTAAACCATTTTCACAATCATACAAGCTTTCATCCATCTTATATGCCTCAGTTAAGTCACCATTACCATCAAACTCAGTATATGATGCGCTACCTATGTCCAATGGATACACAAGTTTAGCTTTAAAAACTAAATCTTTTAATGTTGATATATCACCATCAACTAAATCGTAAAACAGTACGCCAGACCATTCTATTGCTCCTATATCTCTATGTAACTGATCAACAATAGCCTTTACATCTTCGGGTATTATTAGTTTACCAATATTACCTAATTGTACTGTTTTTATTGTTTTTGTTGTTTTTTGTTCTATCATATTTATAATTTTTTAATTTTATCTACCAATGTTCTTACATTTATTATATCTTCAATCTTTTGTCTAACCTTCGCTTTGATGATAAGAGGTACTTTTAAAGATGCTCCTTGTTGATTTATTCCATCTACATTTTCAATAGTCAAAAATTTATCTTCTCCTTTAAATGTTAGTATTACATATTCATCTCCATAACGCTCACGATAGTATTCATAAGACCTATCAGAGTTTATATGAATACACTCACCATTACTGTTTACCATTGTGCGACATTCTTCAGGAGCAAGCTCTTCAATTAGCCGATCTACTTTTGTAACACTTGGAGAATCAAATGCGTATCTACTGCTACTAAACGAACAAAAACTTACATCTTCTAATGAACAAATAATTTTCTTGATAAACTCTTCATTGTTCTT
>JAOZLT010000270.1 GCA_029934675.1 Candidatus Altimarinota bacterium
GATGAAGAGCGAACCATAGTTTGTGAGGCGATCAACGTAGTAATCCTCATCCCCAACGTGCAGCTCAAGATGTTCCGGAGCATAGTCGTCACTCAGGCCAATGGCTTCGTCACGGTTTTCGGCCACGCAGACAATGCCGTTGTTCGCCCAAGAGATTTCCGCAGTCTCTTTGGTCGGCAAAACCACAAGCTGTTTTTCAACTTCGGCGATTGTTTCATTGGCAAAATTTTCGCTCAGGCAAACCAGGCACAGCCCGCTGTTGGGATCGTGCTCCGCCTGCCCCAGCAGGTCGCACGCAACCAGGGAGGGATCGGCGCTGTCGTCGGCAATAATCAAAATTTCCGTCGGCCCCGCCAGCAAATCGATGCCGCAGCGACCAAACAGCTGACGCTTGGCTTCCGCCACAAACTTATTGCCGGCACCGCACAGGATATCCGCCGGAGGAACCCCCTCCAGACCAAATGCCATAAGGGCAAATGCGGGCACGCCGCCAACAACAAAGATCCGGTTCGCGCCCGCTTTATGCATCGCGTTGATCGTGGCGGGATAGTAGCCCTCGCCCTTGACCGGCGGCGTACAGGCCACCACGTTCTTCACACCGGCAACCTTGGCCGGGATAATGCTCATTTGCGCAGATCCAAACATTGGATAGCGCCCGCCCGGGATATAGCTGCCCACCGTGTTCACGGGAATGTGTTTGTGCCCAAGAACAACCCCCGGCTGTGTTTCGATCTCAAGCGGAAGCATCGTGCCTAGCTGCGCCTTGGCAAAAGTCCGGACATTGGCCTGGCACAGGTCTGTATCTTCAATAATCTGCGGATCAAGTTTAGCAATGGCCTCCTCGATCTGCGAAGAAGAAAGCTCGAAGCAGTCCGGCGACCAATCGTCGAACTTTTCCGAATATTTCCTAACCGCATCCATTCCGTTGTTTTCGAGATCCAGCAACATAGAAGAAACAACCTCTGCTGTTTCCCGGTCTTCTTCAAACAGGCGATGCCCGCCTTCCCTTATCGTTTTCATCCTTTTTCCTCTCCTGTTCCATACGATCCTTGCCCGACCGCGCACTGAATATTTGCTCCGTTAAAATCGCTTGTATGTGAAGTTAACTGCCAGTAGCTCCGCGACTTCATCGTCTTCATTCACAAAAACATGCGGCAGGCGGGAATCGAGATAGAAACATCCGCCGGGCTCCAGGGCATGGGACTTGCCTTCGTATTCCAGCACGACCCTGCCTCGCAACACATAGACAAACTCCTCTGCATCGTGGGAAAGGGCGGCGGTTCGCCCTTTCGGTATGCTCATATGAAACGGAGACATGTATTTGTTTTTGTATGACCTAAACAAGGGGTTGTAGGCATACCCTTCGTTCGACTCGATTGATTCTCCAACGGCTCCGTTTGAAAGCTCGATATTTCCGGCAGATGGACTCCCATTGTTTTCCTGGTTCTGTTCAGAAAAGAATTGTCCCAGCTCCACGTCCAATGCCTTGGCCAGGGATTCCAACGTGGGAAACGGAGGATATCCGGTCGCGCGCTCGATTTTGGAGAGATATCCCTTGGTAAGCCCACAGTGGTCTGCGACCTCCTGCAGGGTAAGCCCTTTTTCCTTTCGGAAGCGACGCAGCTTGTTTTCCATATGCGTTAAATGTTTCATATAAGGAAACAATAGCACCTGAATAGCGATAATCAAGCCATAAACCCTGAAATAGTTTCCAATAAGGAAATTGGTTGAGCGTGTTAATCGGGTGGAGGCGGATCGTCGTCTTTTATCCCAGCACGCTGCTGCTGAGCTGGAGAATACTGCTGACGATTCCAAAGACGAGTAGGAAGACCAGGGTAAAGACAAAGAAGAGCGCGCAGGTTGAAATCCACAGGGTCAGCCGCTTCATTTGCTCCCGCAATTCCTCGTTGCGGGCGAGGTAGACGCTACGGAAGCCCGACACCAGATCGCCGGCATCTTCGCTAATGCTGAGAATGTCCAGATCCATGTCGGGCATCACCCGGTTGTGGCGCAGGGCGTTCGCGAAGGATGCGCCGTCGCTGATCAGGGAGCGGCTGGATGCGAACAATCCACGCAGGTGCCGGTTCTGTACGGCTCGCTCGATCAGGCGCAGCGCATCGGTCGTGTCCACGCCGCTGCCAAGCAGGACGGCGGTCAGGTTGCACATGCGGCAGAGCTCGGCATTGAGGGCAATGCCCCGCATGACTGGAATACGCAGCATCCAGCGGTCGGTGGCGAGGCGGCCGCTTTCGCTGCGCCGCCATTGCCTGTGGAGGAGCGCGACACCGGCAAATGCCCCAAGAATAAACGGGCCGCCCGTGAGACTGAAGCGGGCAAATCCCATGACCAACCGAGTGGGCAGGGTAAGCTCGCCCCCCATCGAGTCCAGCATGGTCTGCACGTTGGGCATGAGGTAGAACAGGACAAAGATCATGACGAAGAACACCACGACAAGAATAAAGGCCGGATAGGCGAGACCGGAGAGGATTTCCTTGCGCATGGCGCGGCGGGTTTCGAGCATCTCGATCATGTTGGTCAGGATGGGGCCAAGGTTGCCGGTGGCTTCGCCGGCCTCGACCATGGCAATGGTGGTGGCGTCGAAGATCTTCGGGAACCGCCGCATGGCGTTGCCCATGTTGGAACCGCGGCTTAGCTCCTGCCAGAGCCCGCTGCACAGGGCTTTAAGGCGCGGGACGGTCAGGCGCAGGCTAAGAGCCTTGACCGCATCGCCGAGGGGCATTCCATTGTCGACCAGTTGATGAAGCTTGGTGAAAAGAGCCAGGCTGATGCGGTCGGCTTCGCCGGAACTGATCTGGGCGCTGTTGAGCTTGTCCCGCTCGGCGGAGGACACGGGCTTTGATTTTTCACGACCGGTGTGATGCGCGGGCTCGGACGGATTGGCCGGGCGAACGTCGACCGGGGTCAACCCTTCGGT
>JAOZLT010000271.1 GCA_029934675.1 Candidatus Altimarinota bacterium
TCATTATAATAGCTTGTAAATTTCCCCTCCAAAAGAACGACAAGCGGATATTGGTCTTTAGTATGAATATTTTTTATTGCGCCAGGATCTAAAATAAAAGGTTCTTCAACAGTATTTGCACCATCTGTAGTTTTAACAAGAGTTGTTGCGACTACTCCACTGGTTTTTATTAACTTTAAAGGGCTTGTCCACGGGAAAATAACCGAATCTAATTTGCTTATAATTGGATTCGAAACTTTAAAATATTTATTTATAGCCTTAACCCAATACGGATATGGCACTACAAAATTAACATATCCCTGATTAAAAGATGCAGTTTCATTAGACTCATCAAGTATTAATTTGTTTTCAATTCCAAAACCATAATGCTCAAAAAAATCATCAAGATTCAAATCTATTACCAAAGACTTTAAATCTCCAGTGATATCAACTGAATCCAAAAACACCATTAAGTTCCCTCCGTTAATCAAAAACTTATCAATAGATTTTTTTTCAAATTCAGAAAAAGAAGTTTTTGAACCTGCAATAATTAAAGTATTAATTCCATCTAAAATATTATCAACAGCTGTCGAAGATATCCCATCTTCTATTTTTTCTTTATCAATCAAATCAACAGAAATAACTTTATAATTCCTATCTAATGACTTCTTAAAAAATGAATATGTATCACCTTGCTGACCCACTTCTACGCTTTGCTCTAAAGAAGGTTCACCATGACCACTCAAAAAACCAACCACATTCTCTTCCAAAGCAGTAACCTTTTTGACTGAAGCAACCAAATCATATTCCACATTTAAAAGATTCTGTACTACGGGTAAAATCTCCTTCTTATCACCATAAGTAATTGCTATACCTAAAAATCCGTTCTTAACTTCAAGCTTATCCTTCTCAACAATATTCATCTGAATTTGAGGTATACCAAAACCAAGAGCTTCATTTTGAACATCAGGATTAGACGGATCCAAAAACTCTATTATTAAATTACCCTTCGAATATGAAGAAAGCTCATCAAGTATATCATTCACATATTGCCTAACAGCAAAAAGATTTGGAGGTAATTTTTTTGAAAAAAAGACTTTAACAGTAACTATATCATCTAAATCCCCCATTATAGTTTTACTAGCATCAGAAATCGCATATAACTGATTTTTTGTAAGATCGACTCTAATAAAATGATGTGCTGCAATAAAATTAACCATCAAAGCTATTGCAACAATCATTATTGTTACCACATAGGAATCCCGAACGTATTTAAATCGATTTAAAAAGTTCATAATATCTAATCTCAAGTGTGAGTGCGAGTCTCAAGTGAAGAAACAAGCCTTGAGACTTGAGACTCGCACTCGCACTATTCTAATGCCACTTTCTGCTCACCAAACTTGTAACATTTAAATAAAGAAATGTAGCAATTAAAATAATATAATAAATAAGATCACGTGTATCAATTACCCCTCGCAAAATACTTCCAAAATGAGTACTCATTCCTAAGTATTTAAATAAAGGCACTAAAAATGATGGAGTTGTCTGAAGTACAATAGGCTGTCCAATAATAAACAACACAAAAATCGTAAGAACTGAAAAGATAAAAGCAATTATCTGATTATTTGTAAGACTGGAAATCCATAATCCTATTGCTAAATACGCTCCACCCAATAAGATAGCTCCAAAATAACCACCCACAATAGTTCCCCAATCCGGTTGTCCAATAAAAAATAATATAATAGGTAAAATTATAGAAAGTAACAGAGTTACAATCAAAAATGCGAAACTTGCCAAAAATTTACCAAGCACAGCCTCCCACTCAGTAACAGGCGCAGTAAAAAGTGTCTCTATTGTACCCATTTTCTGCTCCTCCGCCCACAACCGCATAGTAATTGCAGGTATTAAAAATAAAAATACCCACGGAATAATTGTAAAAAATGTACGCAAAGATGCAAAACCGTTCAGAAAAAACCCCTTAAAAAACAACCAACTAGTAAATACCAAAAATACAGTAATAAATATGTAAGCCAGAGGGGAATTAAAATATCCTCTTAGCTCTTTATGCATAATGGTGTTTACATGTTTTAGATTCATAAATAATTTTTATGGGTGAATGTTAATGGGTGAATTTTTTATAAATCACCCATCATAAATCATGAATTATAACAGTGTATTAGTCCTAGTTACTTCATTAAATATTTCCTCCAACGACACTGATTCTTTGTAGATTTCAAGAATTTTAAATTCATTCTCCAATATTTTCTCAATTATTTTTTCACGCAAATCACGTCTTTTTAATGTAACAACGTCATATCCCCAAGCACCTTTATCCTTAACTGAAAAAACAAATACTTCTTTAACACCATCAATACCTCTCAAAAGCATAGTTACATCAGTTTTATCACCACGAACAATAACTTTTAAATTTGCGTGTCCATTAACAATATTTTTCAATTCACTAGGAGTCCCGGAAGCAACAATTTTACCTTTATTAATAATAATTACCCGATTACATGTAAGTTCTATCTCAGTAAGATTATGACTGCATATAATAACTGTTTTTTCCTTTCCTAGCTCTTTTATTAGATTTCGTATTTCAACAATCTGATTTGGATCCAATCCCACAGTAGGCTCATCTAAAATTAGGATATCAGGATTATGAATAAGACTGGCCGCAAGGCCAACTCTTTGGCGATACCCCTTAGATAAAGTGCCCAGAGCTTTATGTAATTTTTCACTCAATCCACAATCAACAATAACTTCCTTAATCCTCTCCCGTATCTTATTTTTAGGTACATCATGAAGCTCTGCCATATATTGCAAATACTCCAATACAGTCATATCTAAATACAACGGATTATTTTCAGGCAAATACCCAATTTTTCTACGTACAATCTTACTCTCTTTAAAACAATCATGCCCGGCAACATGAGCCTCACCACTATCAGCAGC
>JAOZLT010000272.1 GCA_029934675.1 Candidatus Altimarinota bacterium
ACTGTCGCATCCCCATCACATGTCAAAAAGGCGACATGCCCGTCTGGGAGGTAGTGTCCTTCATCTTTGAGTTCTTCCGACACTTCACGGAATGCCTTTCTGATCCAGACGCCCTTCTGAAAGGCTTTGTTCGTGCCGTCACACTCATTGGCGCGTACGTTCTTGTCGGAATGGTACTCCACTACATTGTGATCTTTATCATCAATGTAGTGAAACTTGTATTGGGAAAGAGACAGAACAAGATAAGGATTAGAGCTGACTCGAAGAGTCGGTTCTAATCCATGGTTCATGAAGCCGCATTTGTATATATAGGGGTAAAGAATCGACAGCGTGATGTGTCGGTTAAGGAAAAGAGCGGCGGTCTCACCTTTTCAGCCTTAGATTTCAGCGCATGCGCCAGGCTAAGGCTGGTGTTTTCATCCGGCAATTGGTCGAAAGCCGGTATATATTCCGCATCTTGGCAGACCGCACCTATCGCGCAGCGAAGATAAGGTTTCACTGCTCGCTCTAATATAAACTCAAAGATCAAAAGTGCTCAGCCGCTATGGACTGGACACAACTCTTCTGCCTCCAATGATAAGGCACTTCCATTTCATGATAGCCGAACATGACGGGCAAGTTAATGGTTTCAGCTTCTCAGGCGGCTCCGGTGGTAATAGCTTTCGGAGCTTGTCGCATACTTTCCTGATCAGTTCACGAATCTGCTCTATCGAGACAGAGCATTTTGCATGAAGGAACCCATAGTGACGCACCTTCACGAACCCGCGCGGCAGTACATGCTGGAGATAGCGCCGGATAAACTCGAGCGCATCAAGAGTACATGTCCGCGCGCGTCGTGAGCCGACCTTGTAATACTTGAAGGTGACACGCTTGCCATCATAACCAACAATCCTGGCATTGGATATCGCTACACGAAACACATACGCGCCCAGATACTTTAATGCACTCTGTCCGCTACCGACTGATTTGCAGTGAACCACCCAGTCCTTATTCCAGACAGATGCACAGACCTTCTCAAGAAGCCCATGCCTGGCCAGTTCAGCTCTGAACTTGCCTTTGTAGAGAGCCGATAAGGCTCGCACATGAACCAAGAAGTCGCCGCGCGGTGCGACCCATTTGCCACGGTCATCAGTAAGCCCACCACCGGCCACAACATAATGTATATGCGGATGATATTGAATCTGGCGCCCCCATGTGTGGAGGATGCCGAAGAAGCCGCTAAGAGTGCAGCCCACAAACCGCTTATCAGCTTCAAGGGCCTTCAGCGTCTGTGCGGATGCATCAAACATTGCTCGATACACTTTCTCAGGGTTGCTGCGCGCAATGCGATGCAGTTCACGCGGCACGGTGAATGTCGTCAGAAAATAGGTACATGGCAACTCTTTGAGCTGTTGCCGGTATACCCAGTCTGCCGCCTTGTCATTCTGGCAAATCGGACAGTGCCTGTTGCCGCATGATGAGTTTGCTGTGTGTGACTCATTACAATCCGGGCATACGAAGATATGTTGCCCGGCATCGGGAGTCCTGCACTTGCATATGGCATCGAGCACTTTGTGCTGTTGCCATGACACGTAGTGCTTTGCGCGATATTCCTGCGCATGATCATGAAATATCTGCTGAATAAGCTTCATACGAACACCCCGCAGATAACCATGCATACGATTTCATGGGAATGGGACTCTGCACGGGTTGTAACGTGCAGGTAAACCATGGTGCTTTTGATGTCAGCATGACCCAGCAGTTTCTGGACATGAAGTATAGGCACGTTCGCCTCAATCAAGTGCGTTGCATATGAATGTCTAAACACGTGCGGATGAACATGCTTCTTGATGCCCAGCTTCTTGACAGTACGGCGCAACGCCCCCTGCACACCATTGGCGCTGACGGGCTGTTTTGCTGAACCGGCCTCTTTGCCTTGATTATGGCCCAGCGCAGGAAACACCCATTTAGGATTCTGATGTGTCCTATAGTATGCGCGTAACCCTCGCAATGTAATGTCCGGCAGCGGCAGAACCCGATCTCTGGCGCCTTTACTGTTGCGAATATGAACAACCTTACGGTCCGTATCAATATCGCCGATCTGCAGGGTAATCGCCTCTTGCAAGCGCAAGCCCAACGAGTAGAGAGTCAGATAGAACACTTTACTCTGCAGCGTAGGCAGACCGCAGATGATCCGCTTGACTTCCTGTGTGCTCAGCACAGTCGGCAGAGTCTGCCGACGCTTGAACTTAATCTCATTGAGGATCTTCCACTTGCGCACCAGCGTTGTGGCAAAGAAATGCTTGATCCCGCTATAGCTGATTCGCAGCGTCGCATCACACCACCCGTAATCACGCCTGCAAGCTAGCCAGTACTCTCGCAGATCAGATCCCGTAATCTTGCTCAACGGCTTGTTACAAAACCGCTGCAACTGCATAACTGATTTTACATATGAATCTATACTCCTTTTTGCATAGCCTTTCAGTTCCAGGTTCGCTATGAATTTGTCATATAGTTTCGCGCTCATTGTAGTATCCCTTACTTTGGTTCGTCCAAAGGCAGGAAATTTCTTGTCGGAAGTTACATGCTACAATGAGCGCTCTTAAAAAGACACTGCCGCGTAGCGGCTTACTTGAACAAGTGAATGCAGTTTACAAAAATGGGCACGCCCATTTTTGAACCTGATTCATGACGTTCGAATGAAATACAGAAACGACTAGCCAAATGCGAACGTGGTTATACATATTGCTGTTCTATTTGGGCTGCATCGCTTGGCTGCTGTTTATAGTTCTATTCGTGTATATCCCTCTTGAACAATACATTACTTCAAACGCGATTCTCGCAAAACATGAGTCGATACTGTCGTTCTTTCTCAAAGCCCAGATGCAAAGCGTGGCCCTATGGACATACACAAAACATTTAATGCTACGCAATACGATTCGGT
>JAOZLT010000273.1 GCA_029934675.1 Candidatus Altimarinota bacterium
TGTTTTACTTGATGATAAGTTGATTAGTGTCGGAAATTTCGACAACAATACTTAAATAGACTAACCACCATCATTATGGTTTCATATGAAATCCTAATAAAACTTGGCTTTACTAAAAAGGAGTCCAAGCTATATTTATCGTGCTTGGAACTTGGGACAGGCACTGTAATTGAGCTGTCCCGTAAAGCAAGCATTACCAGAGGTAGTGCCTATGATGTTCTGGAAGAAATGCTTGATAAAGGTTATATGAGTAAGCTTCATAAAGATAAACATATGGTCTTTACCGCAGTTGATCCCGAAATTCTAAAAAGGCGTTTTGAGGATAGGCTTAGGAACTTTGAACTTGCGTTACCCGAGCTTAAAGGCATATTCAATAAACAATCTCGCCCACGCGTACGTTATTTTGAAGGGATTGAGGGAATTAAACGTGTATATGAAGATACACTTACTGCAACAACCGAAATTCAGAATTATGCCAACTCAAAAGAAATTCGATTGCACTGGCCCGCTTATGATGAAGATTATATAGAAAAGCGTGTAAAAAAACAGATATTTCTAAAAGGTATTGCACCTGATGATGACTACGGCATAAAAGTAAAAAGAGAAGATAGAAGCTCTCTTCGTGAAACCAGATTACTATCCAATAAAGATTTCTCTTTTACTAACGAAATTAATATCTATGACAATAAAGTAGCTATTATATCGTTTCAAGATGATTTGATAGGAATTATTATAGAAAGTCAGGAGATAGCTAATACACAACGGGATATTTTTAAAATGGCATGGGCATTTGCGGGAATGAAGTTAAAGGTTCCAAAAACAACTGTTACAATTAATAAACCTATAAAATCTAAAATTGAAGTATTTGACCAGCCAACTCTTCTTTAATTTATTTACACGTCTTATTAAAAATGCAATACTTAATACCTAATACATAACATTATAACAATGCTTCAAGAAATTAGTAATGGAGACGCTACTTTAGAATCCGAAGACTGCTTAAGTAATGAACAAAGAACCTTCCGTGATAAAATTGCTGAATTTGGAAACGAAGGGGTTAACAGTGATGAGTTTAATAAATTATTAAAATTATCTGACCTAACTAATAAAAGTTGGAAAGAAATGGTTGATTGGGAAATTTTTACTTTTAAACGATTGATTGAAGAAGATAGATGTATGGTTAAAGGGCTTTTAAATAGCACCTATGCTAATTAAGATTATTATTTCTCAGGAGTTTTATATGTCTGAAGAAAAAAGCCATTACCTTCGGAATCTGCCTTATCCTCTGTAGGATTTAACGAGTCTGTCTAATGTTCGTTTCTGCTCTCTTCCTTTGATTGTTTCTCTTTTATCATGCTTCTTTTTACCTCTAGCTAAAGCAATCTGAGCTTTTGCGTATTTTCCTACAAGTCCTATTGCCAATATTATTACCGTTACACCTTGCGTATTTAGGCGACTACCAATTTTATGTAATTCCTTTTCACTCAGTAATAATTTTCTTTCACGAAATGGCTCAAAATCAGCACTTGAGTCGTATTGATATTTACTTATATGAACATTTTTAAGAAAAGCTTCCGCTTTTATAATTGTTACGTAAGAGCCTTTTAGATTTACGTTTCCTTTTCTAACAGACTTTATTTCTGGCCCCGTAAGCATAATACCCGCAGTAAACTCTTGTAGAATTTCGTAGTCGAAGTATGCCTTTTTGTTCTTTTGGATTATTTTCATGACTCCTGTTGTTATTCGATTGTTAGTCTGCTCCTTCGTCGCGTTTTTCTGCTCCCGTTGGTCGCGTTAGTCTGCTCCTTCGTCGCGTTTTTCTGCTCCCGTTGGTCGCGTTAGTCTGCTCCTTCGTCGCGTTTTTCTGCTCCCGTTGGTCGCGTGTTCCGATTGTGTTCCGATTGTGTTCCTGCTCCCGTTGGTCGCGTTAGCCTGCTCCTTCGTCGCGCTGGACAATTGCTGGACGATTGCTTTTTAATTGCTAGACGATTGCTTGTACTTCCATATTCAATTGTCTGGAGGAGAGGAAGGGATTTGAACCCTCGATCCTGATTACTCAGAATTCTGCTTTTCGAGAGCAGTGCCTTCAACCACTCGGCCACCTCTCCTAATTAATAACTAATATCTTTGTGTGGCTACATATTACCTCAGCTCCTGTTTGTTTGGTAATGATTTTAGCCGATTCTTTAATCATTATATCTGAATTTCCCTATTTTTTGCATATTATGTAATATACCCATTTTTAGCAATCTGACATGTCTAAGCTCTCATGCAATTAGTGTATACATTTTAATATATTATTTTATCCTCCTTTTCATCCCATTCTTTAAATACTTCAAGCGCCTCTTTGTGTGCTATTTGTATCATTGGAGTATCTCTTAATTTAATTGATTTTTTCACTTCATCGTAAAAGTATTTATCATCAAATCCTATTTTTGTAGCGTCTTTTTGAGTATTTGCGTAATAGATTTTATCTATCCGAGCCCAGTAGATAGCAGTAAGACACATGGGGCATGGCTCACAGCTTGTGTATATTTCACATCCCGACAAATCAAATGTTTTAAGCTTTTTACAAGCTTTTCTTATCGCCATAATCTCACCATGTGCTGTTGGGTCGTTTGTTGAAGTAACTTCATTCCACCCCTTAGCAATAAGTTTTCCATTTTTAATAATTACAGCCCCAAAAGGACCTCCTTTATTGGCTAGCATCATTTTTCTGGAGACCTTAACTGCCTCTAACATAAAGTCTTTATTTTTTGACATATAATTGAATTAAAAATTATAAAAATTATCGCGAGAATTCCTAATATCCAGTAAAAAATTTTATGGATTTTTTCATGTTCAATTTTATAATATCAAAAAATTAAGCCATCACCCAGGATTGAATTCATCTTCACTGAAGTTACGATGAACTCCGCTGG
>JAOZLT010000274.1 GCA_029934675.1 Candidatus Altimarinota bacterium
TGTTACCATTATATTCCTTTTTAATATTATATCTAAAATAAAAGTGAAGGACATAACCTTACTTTAATATAATATAATGTATAATAGATTATATTTAAACTAAAAGGCTATAAAATGAAAACAGAAAGACAACTTGAAAGAAGATTAGAAAAAACAAAAATGAGTCCTGTTGCATGGATCTTGATCATTATATTTACAGGTGGTATGGGTATTGTTCTATGGTTATTCCTTGCTACAGTAAATTACTTTGAAGCTAAGAGTCTTGAGAATAAGATCGATAGTTTATCTGAAAGAAAGTTAAGTCGCTATGAAGAAGCTAAAATAAGAATGAGTGCATAGGGATAAAAGGGGAGTAAAACCCCTATGCACGGTTGATGTTATGCTGTAACCGGAGTTATCGAGTCATAACCTCTAATATTGATCGTTGTAGACTTACCAGCTGTAACTGTTTCATCTGTGAGTACGTCCATCTTTAGTGGAATAGTCAAGAAGTCTTCAGCTGATACCATTTGGTAATCACCATCCATAGCAAGTTGTACTTTCTCAAACGTATATTCTACATCTGATCCTTCTTCAACTGCACAAGCAATAACTCTTAGTTTACCAACTGCTGCTGAACCAGTAAAGCCTGCAACTGTCCAGTGGTTATAAGCAAGGTTATCTGCTGTTACAAACACTTCATCAGAAGCTGTGATAGCTCCGCCTGTAAGTGCTACAATAATACCATGAGTATAATTAATGCTGTAATCTGTACCTTCTGTGTACTCAACACCTGTCTGACCAGTTGTGTCCCATACTGATAATGTACCAGGAGTCAAGTGTGATAGGCCGATAAGACAATTAGTATCTAATGCTGTAATGGTCACAGAATTCTCTGTAGCTGTACCAGCAGCGATGTTATTATTTACCAGTGTACCCTTAAATGCTCTTGCAATCATCGTTGGAGAGATTTCAGGAGTTAGAATTGAACCTGTAATTTCAATACTTGATGATGCTGTTCTGTCAGAGATACCAACTGAACCACACTGTCTTGAAGTATGTTTGATTGAGTCTTCAGCAAAAGTTACAGAGATCTCATCGATCAGTCCAAACTCTTCTTCCTCTTCAAATACTCCACCAACATAAGGTCTCCAGTATGCTTGGACGCCATATAAGTTAATATAATCAGCTCTAGCCATAATTATTCCTTTTCTGTTTCTGTTTTCTTAACTGCTTTTTTACGAGGCTTTTTAGTTCCTTTGACAGTAAGTTCTGGTGCATTTGCACATTGCTTATGATTACCTTTGAACCGCTCATCCACGATTTTGAGATCGTGAGTGGCAGCTAAGGCTTTTACGTCCTCCTCATATTTATGAGTAGGAAACTTGACAAACCAAGTAGAAGTCATGATAGACTTCTTACTGATCTGCGTCAGCTACGAGTAATACACCTGCTGTGTCTTTTTCACAAGTTACAAACTGATCCCAGTTAGTTCCTGTTGAAAGCTCAGCATCTGTTGGTGATTTACCACCGTTTGCTGTATCCCATGCAAAACCTTTGATACCTACACCGAAGCTGTAATCTGCTTGGAAAGTAGTTTCAATACGATCTTTCAGGTTAGTCTTGTCAATGTTAGTGATCAAGTCGCCAGCATTAGAGATAACGATACCACCACTTACAAGTGACAATACATTACTTTCATTTGGTGTACCTGCTACATATAGTCCTGGAGCATCTGTTACAACAACTCTCTTACCTAGAATCTCAACAACAGTTACGTTAGTTGCTTCGAATAGGTTGTTAGCATTTGCAATGTTCTGACCTAATAGCTTGTGATAAGCTGCACCTGTCATTACTTGAGTGATCAACGCTTGACTTCTGTCACCGAATAGTGCATGAGAACCGTTAAGTGCTGCTTGAGTCAATCCAGCTGTTGCTGAAATGTCTGATGTCAATGCTGCTACGTTACCGATAGCTGCTACTGCTGAAGCAATACCTGTGTTAAGCTGATCTTGCATGATAGCTTCTGAAAGGTTTTTAGAGATAGCTTCAACTGCCATCGCTTCATTCTTTTGAATCCATGTAAGCTGTGAAGGCTCCCATAATACTGGACCGAATCCACCTGCTACTTTAACAACGTTATCTTCGATCTGAGCAAGTGCTGTACCTGCTTGAACTCCGTTAGCTGCATATCTGTCAACACGTCTTTGTGTAGAATGTAGTGATGCAAACATAGACTTCTGCATGAAGTCACCATCAAAACCTTCTGAACTTAAAACGATTGCACCGTTTGATGCTGCATTGAATTTATCAATTTCTTGACACACACTTTCGATCGTAGCTTCTACGATATACTGATTAAATACTACCATATCTGATAATGCCATAATGTTTTCCTTATTTGTTAGCGTCCATTTTTGCTTGGATCGCTGCTACTCTATCTGAAGTATTCCCACCCATGTTACCTTTAGGTGCTTGTCCTCCGTTTCCTTGGCCCGCTCCTGAGCCATTACCTGTTCCAGTTGGTTCGATGTATGAACCTCTTACTTCAAAGAATGATTTAATACCATCTTCGATCGATGCTCCGTCATTACCAAAAACCAAGTTACCTTCACTGAGTTTTGTCATAGATGACAATACAGTTTCAGCATCAGCTCTTAGATCAGACTTGACCTTATACTTACCTAGTTCAGCGTTGATAGCATTCTGAATAGTTAGTCTACTGTTCTCTTTTTCAAATGAACCTAACTGATCTACTGCTTTTTGGTGTTCTGCTCTCTCAGCCTCTAGCTGTGTTGTGAGTTCAGTCTTCCCTGCCTCTCTAGCCTTTAATATCTGATCATCGATACCAGATACTCTTGCCTCTAAAGACTCTTTCGCTTCCTTAACTTCTGAGAAACTCGAAGTCAATTCTTCATTTTTAAGTCTCAGACCTT
>JAOZLT010000275.1 GCA_029934675.1 Candidatus Altimarinota bacterium
GTATTATGCAATTTTAAGGAATAAATGTCAAGAAAAAAAATTATAAATCTTACACATCAAAAAATCAAATTCACACGCAACAAGTTTTTATGTAAACTAGAATCACTAACTCTTAATTTTTACCTGTCCCGCAGTAGGCGTGGAATTCTTAACTTTTAATTAAAGTTATGGCCGACAAATACACAATCCAGCTCAATCTAAAAAATACTCTGACAAAAACTAATTTTAAGGGATTTCATAAAATCCGTTCTGGCAAAGTACGTGATACATACGAGAAAGACGATAAATTAATATTAGTTACCACAGACAGGCAATCCGCTTTCGATAGAATATTGGCATCAATTCCTTTTAAAGGAGCTGTTCTTAATCAATTCAGTGCATATTGGTTCGACCAAACCAAGAATATTTGCAAAAACCATCTGATTGCTACACCGGATCCGAATGTTTCAATTGTAAAAAAAGTAAAAATTTTCCCCGTTGAAGTTGTAGTACGTGGCTATATAACTGGCTCTACTGATACATCCGCTTGGTTTAATTATGAAAAAGGTATCAGAGACTTTTGTGGCATACAACTTCCCGAAGGTTTAAAAAAGAATCAAAAATTCGAAACACCAATAATCACTCCAACAACTAAGGCGGAAGACCATGACGAAAAAATCTCAAAAGCAGAAATTATTAGTCAGAATCTTGTATCGAGAGATAAATGGAAAATAATTGAAAAATATGCACTTGCAATCTTCAAACGTGGTCAGGAGTTAGCTGCTGAAAGAGGATTTATTTTAGTTGATACAAAATATGAATTCGGCGAAGACGAAGTCGGAAATATTGTATTAGCTGATGAAGTAAATACACCTGATTCTTCACGCTACTGGCTAGCCAGCACATATGAAGAACATTTCGCAAAAAATGAAGAACCACAAAATTTTGATAAAGAGTTCCTACGTCTTTGGTTTAAAGACCACTGCGACCCGTATAGCGACAAAGAACTCCCTCCCGCCCCAGACGAACTAGTCTCCGAACTATCCTATCGATACATAGAAATTTACGAAAAACTAACCGGTAAAGATTTCGAATATCTAACCGAAAAACCAATACACGACCGAATACAAGAAAATCTAAACAAATATTTTGAAAAATAACCCCCAACTCTTTACCACAATTCATAATTTTTGATTTTTGATTTATAATTTGTGATTTATAATTCATACTTGTCCCACTATGACATAGAACTCATAACTCATAATTGTCGTATAAATTCAGAATAACCATTCAACTAACTTCATGGCCTACGACCAATTTCCAATTTCCAAAATATTTCGAATGTAGAATTTCCAATCTTCTAATCTTGTAATTTTGTAATAGCGAAGCGTTTCTAATTTTTTAATCTTCTAATTCTTAATTCATAATTAAATTCTTAATTCTTAATTTTTAATTCTTAATTTTTAATTCTCAACCAACCATGCTTGTACCTATATTAATGGGCAGTAAATCAGATGAAGCACACGCCCGAAAAATTGCAGAACATTTAACAAAATTTGGTGTAAAAACCGAACTTTATGTAGCATCAGCTCACAAAGTGCCAGAACTTGTTCTAGATATTGTAAATGACTTCAATAAATCCAGTGAAGATATTTGTTATATAACAATCGCAGGACGCTCAAACGGCCTTTCTGGCGTAACAGCTGCAAATTCTGTACACCCAGTAATAGCCTGCCCACCATTTGCGGACAAGGCTGATTATCTTACAAACATACACTCTTCAATCATAATGCCCTCAGACACTCCTGCAATGGTAGTTGTTGACCCTCAAAATGCCGCAATGGCAGCAATTAGAATATTGGCTCTTACAGATAAAAAGCTTAAAAAGAAAATTGCGGAACACATTAACGAAATAAAAGAATCATTTTAACTAAGGTAAGGGCATTTTTGGCACAGTATCACAAGCAATAGTCATAACCACTTTTAGCAATTCAACTCTATTTGATTTAACCGCATCTAACTTAGGAAAATATAAATTTGTATCAAAATCCTTTTGGCTGGCTATCGTAATCATTTTATCAAAAAGGGCGATACTATCCCTATAAATTGGTTGTGTTTTTATAATGAAAAGAAGTTTATTAATTGAATTACTTTGCAATGCGACATTGCATAATGCCGAAAACATCTCATCATTATTACACACCTTTTTCGCCTCAGCCAAATAATATATCTGCATTGGTCCAACTTTTTGAGCAACATTAGCAAATTTCATAAAAGCAATATAGTCATCACCATAAACATCGTTAGCATTTAATAATTCTTTAAGAATTCTGCTATCACGAAATCTGCCTACAACAACAAATTGTTCTAATTTTATAGTATCACTTCCATATACATCTTTGTAATTTATCAATAACTGGACACAAGCCAAACCGTCATGCCCACCAACCACCTGCAAAAACCAATTATATATAAACCTATTTCCATCACAAATAACTAAAAGCTGGTCATAAGCCTCTGGAGATAAAATTTCCTGCAATATATCTTTATTAACTTCCGATTTTTCAGAAATAGATGTTAATAAAGATGATACTTCAAATCTAGTATCTTCAGAACTTTCTTTTTCAATCTTCGCACCAGCATCTGAGCCACTTAATAGCTCTTCTACATGACTTGCTTCAGTAACTTCAAACATTTTGGAGGGAATAATAAAAAAAACTTTATATCAGACAATACCGACTACTAGCCGAATCACCAGATATTAAGTAATAATAATTAAATTAGTACTCATACTGTTGTTTACCATGCACAACATAGCATAGATAATTAAAATCCGTCAACGCTCTTATTATCTGGATGTTAAATCAACCCCCTTACCGAATCAGGAGTTTTTTTCCTTGAATTAATTTTAATCAATTAGAATTCTCTAACCT
>JAOZLT010000276.1:0-1923 GCA_029934675.1 Candidatus Altimarinota bacterium
GACGGCGCGTGTATTGGTATCGAGGTGCCAAACACCGTCGAGCTCGAAGTGACCGCATGCGATCCGGGGGTGAAAGGCGACACGGTCACGAATGTGACCAAGTCCGCGACCCTTGAGACGGGCCTCGAGGTCCAGGTTCCCCTCTTTATCAACGTCGGCGACAAGCTCCAGGTCGACACCCGAGAATCCCGCTACATTCGTCGCGCGTGACGCCCGCGGTCTAGCGGAGGGCGATTGCGGCGGGTTGACGGCGGCGGACGCTAAGCGACCCTTTGGGGCAAATAATCCCGACTCACCAACCCTTGGTTCACAAGAGCCGTGCGCACCGTCCATTGTGAGACACCGTAGTGATCGGCGGCGTCGTCCAAATCGGCCTCGTTGGGATTGGGCAGCGCGAGCATCTTTTCAAGTCCACCGACGGGGCAAAGCAGCTCCTGAGCGAACGCGCGCTGTACCTTCTGACGTGCCGTTGCTCGCTCCGTGACGGGGAGCACAGAGTCACCTCTGGGCAGCAGGAGCGCATCAGCGACCATCCTTGCGACTTCAAACCGTCGCCCATTTCTGCTGTGACGCTTCAGCGCTATGCCCAATGTGTACGGTGCCTTTTTTGCAACGAATCCCGCCGCAAGGGGATTCTGATCGCGAACCTCGATCTTGCTAACCGGAGCGTGCACAAGCTCGTCGATGTCGATGGGGTCTACCCCGAGTCCAAGTTCATCGCGCAGGTGCGCGGCCAATGCAGCACCGCGTACCCACGGAAGATGCTCACTCGGCGCCGTGAGAACGTCGGCAAATCGCTTGAGGTCGGCGATGTCAATCGATAGATCTGGTGCCACCGATCGGTCTTTTAGCCAGGAGAGGGCCGCATCTGCGTGGTCGTAGCGGGCGTCCGCCAGCACCTCGTTGGTCGCATGTTCACCGATCCACGCAGCCCTTTCTCTCAAGGCTCGCACGTTCTTCGCGTCGATTTCGTCCGGATCAAGGCCTAACCTGGCTTCGTCTCGCCGGAGAGCAGCGGCCGCAGGCTCGGTGCTCTCTGCCTGCACCAACTTGTATAGCCCTTCGAGGTGCGCACCACGTACGCGAGCGGCTGTCAGGCGCTCCAGTACTTGCTCCACAAGTCGGTTGACGGCATTCTGAAAAACGTCGAGCGGCAAGAGCACGTCGGCGGAATTGAGGTACCTCACCATGCGTTCATGCTGCCGATCGGACCGCTGCAGCAGATGAACGGTCTCACCATCGCTGCTGAACGTTAGATTCGGCCAGAGGAACCCGCCGCCGGCGCCTCCAATCTGGTGACTCAGAACCCAGTTGGGCTCGCTGCTGACTTCTGGCTCATATATGAGCCGCCAGCGATTCCAAAGTAGCCAATCTACTAAGTGAAACAGGGACACTCGAATCGTTGGGCGCGTAGTTTGAGCTCCGCGGTCATACACTTCGGTGAGGCAGATACCTCCAGCGACGATTTCAAGTTCGGCAAAGGTCGTGTTCTCTTCTTCGTTGCCTTGCTGGCGTTCCAGGAAGCACCCAATCTTGAAGTCAAGATTGCTCATTATGCGCCCTCCAGGCTTGCAGCACCGAGAAAGAAAACGGGTCGTTCTCGGACAGCGGGTAGCCGTGATACGCCGCTGTCTTTCGATTCTCAAGTTGAGCCTCTACCGCCACGCCCGCATTTGTCACAGCCCAGATGTTCTGCGGGAACTCACCCACTCGTTGAACGCTCACCAGTCCCGCTTTAAGTCCATCCTTCAGCAGTGCCAATGCCTCACTCCGGCGAAATATCTCGATCTCGTCACAAAGCTCTTTGTCGGCCCGCGGGCTGGCAGGGGGGGACAATCCGAAGTCTCCGGGGTTCTTCTTGTGTTCGGGATTCCCCCCATAGGTGACTGCGCCAGCCCAGGCGTCGAGCTGCTCCTGCGTCAC
>JAOZLT010000276.1:1933-2911 GCA_029934675.1 Candidatus Altimarinota bacterium
GGCGTCGATCCGACGCTTTCGGTTGAACTGGCGGGGTCGTCGCTTCACGTTGCGCCTCTATGCTCCGTTGGGAGCGCTGCAGATCTCGTTCGATGCGCTACTTTCGCCCGATGTTACCACGTCGGCAATCGGGTCGCGCCTGGCAAGGCACGAAGGCGTAGGAAGTACGGGTGGTATTTTAAGTCTGAGTAACGCGGCCAGGCGTCGATGGATCGGTGGTCGCAGCGAGAGCCAGGCCTTTCTCCGAAGCGCTGCGATTGAGCTTCGTGGTGGAAGACCCGAGCGAGAATCCCGCTATATTCGTCGCGCGTGACGCTCGCGGTCTAGCGGAGGGCGATTGCGGCGGGGCGAGGGAAGGCCTTCGAGAGCGTGGGGGCCGGGGCGGTGGCGCGTGGGCGGTCGGTCCAGTAGGCCGCGGAGCGCTGGCCCTGGGCGATGCTCACGAGCTCGCGGAGGAGCTGGGCGCTTCGGAGGAAGGTCTGGATCTCGCTGCGGTCGCTGCGATCGCTACGATTGCCATGATTTCGGGGTGCACCTTCGGCGCGCGCGACGAGCTCGTCAGCCATGGCTTGGGCGATGCGCAGGATCTCCTTGCGGCTGCGCTTTTTGGGAGCGGCGCTGGGGCTCTGGGGGCGGCGGGCTGGGGTGGCGATCATCGTTTCCTCCTGGGGCGTCTTTCGCGCCGTGCTTCGTGTTTGATGCATCGTGTCCTGTGTGGGTTGAAGGCCGCTTGGCTGCTCGGGTCACTGAACATCTGCGACGACTGAACGTGTGTATAGTATCCGACTTGCACCTACAGTCAAGAATAATGTTGTCGCCACCGGGGTGGTCTCGCGAAGCCGTCTTCCCAAGCTGGCTCGACACCCCCCGGGCTGCTAGGCTGCGCCCCGCAGGAGGTCGGCGTCTCGGTGGCGTCGACGAAGGCAACAACGGAGGCAGACCATGAGCACGTGGGGTTCAGTCGACGAGGCTCTTGAT
>JAOZLT010000042.1:0-5767 GCA_029934675.1 Candidatus Altimarinota bacterium
TCAAAACTCAAAATTCAAAACTCAAAATTCAAAATTCAAAACTCAAAACTCAAAACTCAAAGTGCTGAAACTCAAAACAGTAAAATCATTTTTACTGGTAATCCAATTCGTACATCAATATTAGGTGGGGATAAAGGGAAGGGTTACCAGATAACAGGTTTTCGGTCTGAGCGTCCGGTGGTGCTTGTGTGGGGTGGAAGTCAGGGGGCTTTGGAGATTAATAACATAATTAAAGAATCTTTTTCTCATCTCAAATCTATATTTCAGATAATCCATATTACGGGTCATGGAAAAATGACTGATATTCATGATGAATCATATATTCAATTTCAATATTTAGATGAAGAATTGAAGCATATATATGCAATTACTGATTTTGTTGTTGGTAGGGCGGGTGCGAATTCGTTGTATGAGCTTGCTTTAATGCAAAAACCGAATATTCTTATTCCTTTAAAAAGCTCCGCACATAATCACCAGCAACTGAATGCTGAGTATTTTGAGAAAGAGGGGGCGAGTATAATTCTTCGGGATAATCCTCTGCACGAAGTGTTAATTGCTTTGCATAATAATGAACAGAAGATTAAGAATATGAGGGAGAATTTATCTCGTGTTGCCAGACCTGATGCTGCGGAACGAATAGCTGATATCCTTTTGTCTATATAAATCCGAAACTCGAAATCCGAAGTTCGATCCATTCTCCGTAGTAAACTACAAAGGACGAAAGGAATCTCGAATTTTTTAAATTTAAAATACGAAAAGGTTTTGTACATTTGCACATTTAGATTTAGAATTTGTTTCGAGTTTCGAGTTTAAAAATTACGTTTTATGAAAATAGGTATAAACGCAAGGTTTCTCACCCTGCCATTCACCGGTATTGGCCAATACACACGTAGCCTTGTAACCAAGATGGCGGAGATTGGGCCTGAAAATGAGTATTTTTTGTTTACTCCAGAGCTTGTTGATTTGAATTTGCCTGAAAACTGTAAACAGATTCGTGTAGTTGAAAAGAAGTATCGTTCCGCAAGTATTCAAAAGACGCATTGGGAGCATGTAACTCTTCCTAAAGAAATGGAGAAGTTGGGAGTTAATATTACTCATTTTCCTTATCCTTCAAATCCACGCCGAAAACTACCTATGCCGACCATAGTAACTGTGCATGATGTTATACCTTGGAAATTAAAGGCATATCGTAAAAAAATGCGGTCCAAAATATATAATTTGAATGCTCGTTTAGCCCTTAAAAAAGCTGATCATATTATTACGGTTTCTGAATTTTCGAAATCAGAAATAATTAAATATCTCAAAATAAAAGAAAAAAATATTACTGTAACTCCTCTTGCACCACCACTTTTGGATGATAAGCTTGTGTTCCCCGATAAAGATTTGAGAAGGAAGTATTTTTTGTATGTTGGTGGTTATGATGAAAGGAAAAACGTAGATAAGCTTATTTTAGCTTACCAAAAACATATTGCTCCAATCTATCCGATTGATTTGATTTTAGTTGGGGGTAAAGATAGGGGGTTGGATGAACTGGTAACGGATGAGCATTGTGAGCGGGTTGATGGAAAATTTCCTTTAAAAATTAAGGGGAAGGTTATTTTTACAGATACACTCGAGCAAAGTGAGCTTATGTATTTGTATAAACAGGCTCTAGCTTTAGTTCATGCTTCAACCTATGAAGGTTTTAATTTGGCATTGGTAGAGGCTATGTCTGTTGGTGTTCCGATTATTACATCAGATATTCAGGTGCATCATGAGGTGACGGATGATAATGCACTTTTTGTAGATCCAAATAATATTGATTCCATAGGTAATGGTATGCATCAATTAGTTAATGATACACATTTGCAAAAGGAGTTGGCATTTGTCGGGAAAGAGCGAGCGAAAGATTTTAGTTGGGATAAAATAGCGGAAGAGACATTGTATGTGTACAATCTTTTTGCCTGATTACTGATATCAATCTTATTGATGGCTTAAATTTCGCAATTCGTATTTCCCACGCCTACTGCGGGGCAGGCTGATTTCGCATTTTAATCTAGATTCCAGATTTTTCATTGTCATTTTGAAAAGCAGGTGTTAAATTAGTGTCCTATTTTGAATTTATATAATAATTTTGTATTAAAATGACTAAAGAAGAATTAGAAGATAGAACTTTAAAGTTTAGCAATAGTTTGATTAAGGTGCTTAGTAAACTACCTAGAGATTTAATCAATAGTAGGATTATTTCTCAGGTGACATCTTCGGGGACGAGCATTGGAGCAAATTACCGGGAGGCAAATGCTTCTGAATCTGAAAAAGACTTTAAACATAAAATGAATCTCTCTTTTAAGGAAGCTAAAGAAACTAAGTACTGGTTAGATATTTTGTTGTCTAAAAATCTTGAATTCCGCGATGATTTAATGTTATTGAGAAATGAGGCTGATGAGCTGTCTCGGATTTTCGGTAAAGCTGTAAGTACCTGTAGACGAAATGCAGAATTAAAAAATGCTAAATAAGAATGCGAAATCAGAAATGCGAAATAATTTATTTCGTTTCATCGAATTCGATTGTATAATAAGTTTACTAGCAAATAGTAATAAGTTATGACTTTTAGACTAATTATCTTCATCATCATTCAGCTGGCCGCGATTATCTATTTTATAGAAATGCTGAGACGTGTGAGTAAAAGGGTTAATGAATATGGTCTGAAAGATACTAAAGAAACATTGCCATTCAGTTTTATTCGTTTAAAGCATGTAGTTATTTTGTATATTATTAGTTATTTAATCTGGTTGGTTTTTTCTATTTTTCTTTATTGGGTTTTCATTAATCCGCATCCTGTTTCTTTTTTGGATATTAGGGTGGGAGGAGGTAGTAATTTTGATTTAAATCTTTAACCAATAGTGGTTACGATGGTGGAGACTTTGTGGAGACTTTGTGGAGACGTGGTGGAATAAAATAAAAACCACAATGTCGCCACAAAGCGTTAGCGAGTCGTCACGATGTCTCCACGATGTAAAATATGTTTCACGAAAAAATTGCAGTATTGGATTTTGGTGGGCAGTATGCGCATCTTATTGCTAACAGAATTCGTCGCTTAGGGGTTTATAGCGAAATACGAGATTCGGATACATCTGCTGATGAGCTGAAGAAATATAAAGGTATTATTTTTTCCGGTGGTCCGATGAGCGTATATGCTAAAAATGCACCTCATTGTGATAAAAAGATTTTTGAATTGGGTATTCCTGTTTTTGGTATTTGTTATGGGCATCAGCTCATGCAATATCTTTTGGGTGGCGAGGTTATAAGTGGACATACAAAAGAATATGGTTTTGCTGATTTAATGCTTGAGCAACCTGTTGGAATATTTGGTGGTCTTAAAACTAAATCCCGAGTTTGGATGTCTCATGGAGATACTGTTATTAGGCCTGCTCCTGGTTTTACAGAAGCTGGAATGACTGTTGATTGCGAAAATTCAGCTTTGTTTGATTTGGATAGACATTTTTATGGCGTGCAATTTCATCCGGAAGTTACTCATACTGAAGAGGGAATGAAGATGTTGGATAATTTTCTTAATGTTTGTGAGGTAAAAAGGGATTGGAGTATTGAGCAGTTTATAGAAGAAGAAATTAATGAGATAAAGAAAAAAATTGGTGATAAAAAAGTATTTCTTTTGGTTTCCGGTGGTGTTGATTCTACTGTTGCATTCGCGTTGCTCGAAAAAGCGCTTGGTTCTGAAAGGGTGTTTGGAATGATGGTTGATACAGGGCTTATGCGATTTGAGGAAGTTAAACAAGCTCAAAAATCATTGGAAGATGCCGGTTTTAAGAATCTTCATGTTGCCGATAAAAGTAATGAGTTTTTGAATGCGTTAAAAGGTGTTAGCGATCCTGAAGAAAAGCGTAAGATAATTGGAGAGATGTTTTGGACTGTGAAAGAAGATGTTGCTGAAGAATTAAAACTAAATTCCGATGAATGGCTTATGGGGCAGGGCACAATTTATCCGGATACTATCGAAACAGGCGGAACTAAGCATGCGGATAAAATCAAAACTCATCATAACCGAGTTGATTTGGTTCAGAAGATGATTAAGGCGGGTAAGGTAATAGAACCTTTGGCGCAACTATATAAGGATGAGGTGCGTGATTTGGGTCAAAAACTTGGGCTTCCTCATGAAATGGTTTGGCGTCAGCCTTTTCCAGGTCCTGGTTTGGGGGTGCGTATTTTATGTATAGATGATTCGGATTCTGAGGCAGAAAAGGACTTTAGTATTCTTGGTCAAAATATTCAAACAAATTTAAAGTCCAAAACTGGTTTAGATGATGTAATAAGCCATGTATTGCCGATTAATTCTGTTGGCGTACAAGGAGATGAACGAACTTATCGTCATCCTGTTGCGTTGTTTACAAAAAACCATGATTGGGAAGTGTTAGAACAGGCATCTACAGCTGTAACTAACCGTTTTACCGAGGTTAATCGGGTTATTTTGGCGATTGGAGGTGAGGTTGATGGTGAATTTAATTTAAAACATTGTGATACATCAAGAGATCGTGTGAAACTTTTACAGAAAATCGATTATACGGTAATGACACTGATGAATGGGGAAATGGAAAAGTATAAAATATGGCAATTTCCAGTTGTACTAATTCCAGTTAGTAATGTTGAAGGAAAAGAGTCTGTTGTTTTGCGCCCAATTGTCTCGACTGAGGCTATGACCGCTAGTTTTGCAAAGATTGATTGGGAACTTCTTGATAAAATTTCCTCTGAGATTATGAAATATGAGGAAATAAGTCATGTGTTTTATGATTTGACGCATAAACCGCCAGGAACTATTGAATGGGAGTAGTGTTGAAATGACCAATTTAGAATAACCAAAATAATATTTCTGATTTCTCATTTTTCATTTTTGATTTAATTCTTAATTCTTAATTCATATATTTTAGTCTCAAGTGCCATTCCTTCGCCAAGGCTTCGTAAGACCTTGCGAGTGCGAGTCTCAAGTGTTTAATTCAGAATTTTAACTTCCAAATGAGATATATCAACCAGCACATTATATATTCAAAATTTAGTCATTTTTTGGAAATTGGTTATTCTGAATTTGGAATTAGTCATTTAAAGTTGCATTATAGTGGGGGTATACAGTAAGATTGAAAGCCCTAATCTAATTGAGTGGCTAAGAATTTGGATATAGACAAATTGGTGGTGAAGGCGCAGGGTGGTGATACGGAGGCGTTTGCCTTGGTTTATGATGAGCTGGTAACACCGGTTTATAGGTATATTTTTTTTCGTGTTGAAAATGAAATTGCTGAAGACCTTACTGAAGATGCGTTTTTTAAGGTGTGGCAGAATTTAAAAAAGTATAAAAAGGGTAAATATCCGTTTTCTTCCTGGGTTTTTAGAATTGCACATAATTTGGTTGTCGATTATTATCGTAAAAATAAGGTGATTGAGGAAATTGATGATAGAATGGCCGATCCTAGTGATCATATTAATCCTGAAAAGCAGACAAATATTAAGCTGACTAACATCAGGCTTAAAAAAGTAATCAGAAAGTTGCCTGATAATTATCAGCAGGTCATAATACTTAAATATATTAATGAGTTGGACAACAAGGAGATAGCGGATACTATTGGTAAATCTGAAGGAGCTGTGCGGACTATTCAGTTTCGTGCTTTGGAAAAACTGAAATCTTTGGTTGTCGAAGATGATGGACTTTTTTGAAACAGTTTTTATGTTATTGCGTTATAAACAGTGATGGAGTGTGGAGTGGGGGGTGCGACATTGGCCT
>JAOZLT010000042.1:5777-9547 GCA_029934675.1 Candidatus Altimarinota bacterium
CCCCCCCCCCGCTTCCAGATCTAGGGGGTGATGTTGGTTACGTTTCCAGATATAGGGGGTGATGTTGTCTAGTATTGTTTTCGGACGTAGAAGATGACAACATTGGACAGTTGCATTTTCAGATATATGTATGATGCTGTCTAGTGTCACTGTCAGATATGGAAAGATGATGATGACATTGGTTAGTCTCGTTTCCAGATAAAAAGAAGGGTAAAATCAAATATTCACAATTAATTTATGTTAGACATTGAAAAAGAACTTTATAGGCTGGAGAAACCAGAGCCAAGTGTAAAATTTTGCCAGGAGGCAAAGAGTCGTTTAATGCATAAAATTTTGATTTCAGATAATGAGACATGGTTTAAGCGTTTTGTGAAAAAATTTAACCCCGCTGTGCCATCAGTTAATTTTGTGCAAACTGCTCGTGTTCGATTAATATCCAAAATACACGCTGTTAAGCAACCGATTTTTGGATGGATGATGGTTGCGAAACGTGTTGTTGCATCTACTTTGGTTATGGTTATAGCAGTTACCGCAACTCTATTCTTTGTAGGTGGTAAACAGCCTGTAAATGCGGCAGAAAACACTTATCTAGAGATTCTATCTGGCGAGGCTACTATTAAACACGCTGACCAATTGATTTGGGATGTTATTACAAATAATATAGAACTTACAGCAGGTGATTTGGTACAATTAAGTGGTTCTTCTTCTGCGGTGATTCACTTTTTTGATGATACTCAATTGCGTTTAACGGGTAATTCTTTACTTCTTTTGAGTCGTCTTGATATTAGTCCTGGATATGCCAGGCAAGGTGTTATAGAAGCATCTCTTCACGAGGGAAGAGCTTGGGTGCAAACTTTGAATGTTGATGATGGTTATGCGATGTTTACTTTGGTAACTCCGGATGCGATTTTATCTACTAATAACGCATCATTTGATGTGCAGACAGGTTTAGTTGGGCCTACATCGCTTAAAGTATTTAAGCATAGTGTCGATGTTCGTGCTTTAGATAGGGAATCCAGAAATGTGCTTGCTAAAGGAAAGTTAAATTCTCATCAAAAAGTGAATCTAAATTCAGCTCCATATACTAAGCAAATTTCAGAATTAGACAAATTCGCATATATATCCGATTTAGATAAAGAAGATCGTGATGAAGCTTGGATTGTAGATAATTTACAAACTGACAGAAATCATCTTGCTGAACTTAGAGATAGAGAACTTATAAGTCTTCGTAATGCAACCGGTACTTTGCCGGGTCAAATGCTCTACCCTTTAAAGCGTGCAAAAGAACGTCTTAATTTGGTAATACGTTTTGGTGATGAAAATCAGAAAGAAGCTCAGATCGATATAGCGAATAGTCGTCTAAATGAGTCTATTGTTCTAATTGAGCAAGGCGAAACGGAAAAGGCTAAAACAGTACTTGTTGAATACCAAAATATTGTTCGTCAAATAGCTGAAGATAGTGAAGATGATGAAGGCGGGGGAAATGAGAAGTTGTCTAATAGCGTGCTTACGGTTCATCAAAAAACCCTTATCGCTGCTCTTCCTGGGGATGTGCAAATAGGTATTGTGAAACAGGCTTTGAATGAAACTGAGGAGTTTTTAGCTGAAGATTCTATCGATAAGGCAGAAGTGCGCCTACAGAACTCTCTAGAGGACCTAGCACATGTTCAGGAATATATTGAATTAGGAGACCTTGTTGCTGCAAAAGAGCTTCTAGAAGCCCATAAAAGCCCTGTAGTAGCCTTTGTAGAAGGGGTTAGTGAGTTTGATAATAATGATGAGAAAAAAGAGTTTTTCAGCGGTGTTTTAGCCTCTCAGTACGAAGAAAGAAGACTTCTTGCTGAAATTGGTCGTGTTTTGGCTGAACAGGATGGAAATGATGAATTGATAGAGCTTGTAAAAAGCACAGACAGGAGCTTGGATGACAATATAAAGTACGTTGCTGCTGCGGTTCGTCCTCTTTTGCCTGATGTATCGCTTGCAAAAGAAGTAACTTTGCCAAAGGATGAAAAGGCAATTGAGTTTGCTAATAAAGTCAATATTTATAGTACGTTTACAGGTCAGAAGAATCAGATTAGTCGTCTTTTAAAGCAGTATCCACAATATGCGCGTGATAAAGAGTTTTTGGTTAAATTGCGCTCACAGCTCGATTCAAGAGCTCAGGATATAGTCAATTTGCGTATTTTGGAGCTTTCGAAAGTGGAGAAAGAGGCTAAGGCTAAAAGGACTAAATTGAAGATAGATAGGGCGAAACAGCAGATGAAGATGAGAGCTAATTAATATTTTAATTAAGAATTAAGAATTTTGAATAACCATTCAACTACCTTCATGGTCTTCGACCAATTTCCAATTAATTCATAATTCATAATTACTCTCCTAATTCTAGGAGGGGAAATTGTTGGTATATAATAACTATTCCATATAAAATTTCCCCATCCTCAAGTGAGGAGGTGTTTGATTGGTCGAGAGGGGTGGTTTGGCTAAGTGGATTGATGAATAACTGACTTATCGAATAATGTTTAGAAATTCGTCATTCGCAATCTTTTGGAAATTGGTTATTCTAAATTCGAAATTAAAATTATGGCGAATAGCCAGACTTGTTATCCGAGAGTCTCACGATGGACTGATATTCTGTTGTCTGTTTTCTGGGAGATTCCCGGGTCGAATATACTGCCCAAAAGGGCGGGTCAGAGAATGACAATGGGAATAAATATCAATTAAGAATTAAGAATCCCACGCCTACTGCGGGACAGGTAAAAATTATGAATTGGAATCATAAATCAACAATCAAAAATGATAAATTCTAAATTAATGAATAGAAAATAGGGTATGGGAAAAGAGCCGAATTCCGGATGGAATCGGCTCTTTGAAAGGTTGGTGGTACCCTCTAGGTCTGAGGGGAGTTGGTGGGAGGAGTGTTCGGAGCGCCTGCATGAGTATGATTAGCAAGGTTTGTATGCAGGGTATTAATCGAGGATTGAAGATTTGCAATCTTCTGGTTTTGGTCGGCATCGACGTTATTCTGCATTTCGATTAGGTTTTTCTGCATTTCAATCAAAGCTTCCTCATGCGTATTGAATTGTGTTGCCAGGTTTTTGACACTCTCGAAGCGGTCGGTGAGCATTGGGACGGCAATATCTCTGAAAAGGAAGTAAACGACGAACATGAGAAACATCCAAAGGATGACTTCCCAAGTGGTCACTACCTTGTCCTTCTCCTTGTCCTCGGGGGTCTTGAGCTGATCGAGCTTTATCTTCATTACGGCGAGGCTTTTCTTCTGCTCATCGAGGAGCTTCTTCATGCTCGCGATTACCTTGTCCTTCTCGATCTCATTCTTCTCGTTGTCTTGCTTGTTTTCGGCCAGTTCGACTAGGCGTTTGCTAACTTCATGGGCGGAGAGCCTATTCGAGACGAGGCTGGTTGCGATGGGCTGAGGTGTGGTGGGAGTGGGTTTGGTTGTCCTGCGCCTGCGACGTTTGGTCGGTTTTGATTTAGGCTTGTGTGCTGGAGTGACAGTTGCACTTTTGCACATCTTCCCGTTTGGTGGTTTACAATTAGCATCGAACCATGTCTTGAACCCCGGAAGCATAGACTTTTTGTTTACTTCTGCTCTCGAACAGCAGGACTTGGCAGAGGCGGTGTTGGTTGTGAAGATGTTGATGAGTAGCATAATGATAATGCTAATAACCTTGTTCATGATTTCCTCCTAAAATGTTTTTCGCAAGAGGGTACCTACGGACAGGACCCTCGCAACAATTTGCATATCGTTC
>JAOZLT010000043.1 GCA_029934675.1 Candidatus Altimarinota bacterium
TCTTCTTATCTCCTGCTACAAAATACTCCTCAAACATTTTCTGAATATGAGGATAGTAGAGTGTATCTTCTTTAAGATCTGAAAAAACTGAACCGAATGCTTTTGTAAAAACCCCCATACACACAAAAGCAACTACCGATAATACTATGATTACCAGGAGGGCTTTCCTGACCTTAATCATGCTTATTAGGATTAAATAGAGAGAGGATTGGTTATTACTTTACTAGATAACTTTGAGGGTGTCAAGGAAATTAAATTAAAAGAACCTCCGGTTTTTAATCATATTTCTAAATTAATTTTTCAAATTACTAGGAGAATATTTATAGTTCGCATCTATTGTCACAACTCCGGTTGTAGAGGAACTATTGATTTATAAATTCTCTAAAAAGCATGACTTTCTTTTTATCTCTCGGGTTAAATAGAAACGGCTCTACGTCTTTTGCCAGAAGCACAAAATCAAGCTTAGATGTTTTCTTTAATAAATATTTTTTTAAATCAGCTTCGTTTTTTACACCGATATTTTTAGCTAAATACGTAAAATTCGGCTTAGCTCCAATGCCATAAAGAAACACAACATCAAAAAAGTCCCGCCCCATAAGGCGTTTACGGTTTACTGAAGCATAAATTTTCTGTGCAAGAAGTAAATCTTTTGGCACAGCATTTATTTGCGTAAATACCTCGAATTTATTCAAAAGCGGTTTGTCAGGAATATAATCGAAATTCTGAGGCACGGTATCAACTTGGATAAGAATACTTTGGTCAATCATTGGCGCCAAGCCTACATCAAAAAGCAATTTAGGAATACGGATTTTAATTCTATAAGCATTTTTAGTCTTTGCATTAATTTTTACATCAAGGCCTTCTAACTCCAGATCTTTTTTAATTATTTCCCCAAGATCAATAAATTCCGCTTCATCCAAATCAAAATTATCAAAATCAAGAACTTCGGAAAAACGAGTACTATTATGTATAATTCGCAATGCCGTGCCACCAAGAAAAGCAAGCTTATTTGCATATTTACTTTCAAAGATGCTACTTAAAATTTTATATTGCAAATACTCCTTCAAAATACTTTCTCGATAAGCTCGTAAATGCTCCGGATATTGGAGAAGAATTTGATTCAAACTAATCATTTTGAATAGTGTTTAAAAATATTTTAGTACGTTTTGTAAGAGCTTTATTCTCAAAAGATTCCAGATACTTGTGAAACTTCTTAATATCAACCTGTTCTTTAAAAGAATCCGCATTTACCCGGATTTCTCTAAAGTCATCAGCACTTTTAAGTTCCGGGCGAAAATAAAGATAATCCAAAATTGCTTTTTCAGACTCAGCCATAAGAACCTTCTGCCTACCAAACTCAAGTAAATAATATCCAAAAAAAAGACTCGGCTTTATATGCCGATAATTAAAATTACCTACTGATGTTTCAAAATTCGCAGTCTTTTTTGTGCTTACCGAAGTAATCTGAAAAACCTCATCAGGAATCAATCCATAAAACTTAAGTGCCTTTTCAAGAGAGATATACGAAGGATTATAAATTTTATTTGCTGTCAAAAACAAAAATTGCCCACTTAACTCTTGGCCTGAAAAAGCGTAAAAACCCTGTTTAATCTTATATAAATACCCCTTTCTCTCCCAACGATCAAGCTGAATTCTATGAAAATTCAACATAACCTTTTGTATATCCTTTAAAGAAAATACAGGATATTTAGATAATTGATTTTGAAATTCTATAAATTGCATTTTAATTCTATAAAGATACAAAATTGTATGTTAACAGAAATATTATATCAACTAAAAGCATGCAAGTCAATAAAAATGAGATTTCATTACTGAATACCTGTAACAACTCCCTCTTGTATAATCTTTTAAAATAAACCATACCCATTTGCCCCAAACCTCCTTTTTTGGTATATTTTAACTTGCCCTCACAACACAAAAACCAAACGCTACGTTTCACCAAAAATGAACGAGCCTTTTGTCTCTGAAATGAGACTTGACAAAACATAAAATAAATACTAAAATAATAAACCGTATTTTTTAATTACGGATTGTCCTTGTTCTCTCTTACGAGTGGAACGGGACTATGATCATTAACAATGAGGCCACGCACCTAACGGTGCGATTTCACATTTCTGATTTCCCACGCCTACTGCGGGGCAGGCTGATTTGTGATTTTAATTAACATTTTTCATTTTTCAATCGTCATTGAACCTTATAAAGATTTAATAAGAAACAATGCTTTTGTAGTGAAAATGTTACTCCTTTTTTAAATTTATATAACGTTCTCTGGAGCGATATATTAATAATTTGAATTAATTTCTAATAACGAATTTAGAATTACCAATTTCCAGTTAATTCCTAAATTTCAAAATGTCTAAGTTATTAAAAGCAATTGACAAGTAAACATTTGTTCACCTATAATCATTACCTTATTTTAAATTCTAATAACTAAAATATGCAATTTGATTTAGAGGAAAGAACAACTTTATTTGGAGAAAAGATTATTGATTTTGTAAAAACTATCCCTATTAATGATATTACCAGACCTCTTGTGCGCCAAATAACAAGATCTGGCACAAGTATCGGAGCTAATTATCGGGAAGCGAATGAAGCAAGCTCAAAAAAAGATTTTAGAAATAAAATATTTATCACCAAAAAAGAAGCAAACGAAACAAAGCATTGGCTACGCATTATTATAAAAGCTATTCCGTCAACAAATAAGACTTCAACGGTTTTATGGCAAGAAGCACATGAGCTTACATTAATATTTGGCAAAATAATCAGATCATTGGATAAAAATTGTAAAATCGAAAATCGAAATTCATAATTAAGAATTCGATATTAATTGGAAATTGGTAATTCAAAATTAAAAATTCAAAATTATTTACATATCGCTCTGGAGAACACGTAATTATGCGCGTTCTGTCCACCCCAGATAAACAACCGGAAATAAGACATAGGAGGAAACCATGTCTAAGTATCTCGCGATTTTTATCGCAATGTCGTTTCTGGTCGCCTGCGGTGGCCCGAACGAAACTCCTAACCTTTGTGAGACCGCTAATTGCGGTACTCATGGAACGTGCAAAGATACTGGCAACTGTAACTGCCAATCGAACTGGTATGGTGACGAGTGCAATCTGCACTTGGATGTCACCCAGTATATGGCACATAAGGTTTTCTGCGAAACCGACAGCGGTAAGCTGGAAATCAGTGGTGTTACTGGTAGTGAGAGCTATCTGAATGGATACTACATCGATGTTCCTGCGGGAGCTGTCGACAGATGTGCCATTTTTCTGCTCTCTCCCGCTATCGGCACCAACTTGCCATCACCTGATTCGGACCGTCTGGTACCTCAGGCTCATGGTTTAGAGGTGGTAGCGATTGATAAGGAAAACCCTTTCCGCCCTGACGGAAGCCTTAACAAGCTTCAGCCATTGGAAAAGATTTCCATTCACTTTGCCAATCACCGAGGACGCGTACTGCTGTTCGAAAGCAATTCGTTTACAATTCTACCGACCGAACTGCTTTCAACGGGTGTACTGGCAAAAGTCAGTCACCTAAGCCCCATCTATCTCCTTGACGCTAAACCGACAATCTCGGCAACCGTCACAGACCTTGAGAATGGTGAAGTCGAACTAGACTTTACCGGCACCGAAGACGAAGGCTTTTTGCAAGCCTTCTTCCTTACCTTTTTGGCACAGGAAAATGGTGCAAATATCGCTTTGACAGCGGTTGAACCTTACAAGTTCAAAGCAACTCTCACCGGTGGTTCACATACCATCAAGGCAATCGTCGAAGATCCCTACGGCAACAAGTCATCGGCGGACATCAGCCTCACGGTTGACCTCTGTTCGAGCGTGACCTGTGACCCGTATGAAACCTGTCGTGAAGTCGACGGCCAGTGTGTCGGCGACGACCCCTGCAGTCCCAATCCGTGTAAAAACGGAGGAAGTTGTGACAATTCAACTGGCTCTGCGGTTTGCACGTGTGTTCCGCCCTACGGTGGTGCAACGTGCACTAATCAGAATCTCTGCTACCAGAAAACCTGTTCGGGTCACGGTACCTGCCAATCCAGCACCGGCAACTGCCAGTGCGACACCGGCTATACCGGAACCACGTGCAATGCGTGCGACACTGGTTATACCGGTTATCCGACCTGTGTGGTCAACCCGTGTTATGGCATCACCTGTAGCGGACACGGAACCTGCTCTGGTGGAACCTGTACCTGTAATCAGTTCTTCGCTGGTGCTTCGTGTAACCAGTGTGCTGTCGGCACAATTGGTACATATCCGAATTGCACAAAAAATCCCTGTGACGGTGTAAACTGTTCAGGGCATGGTACGTGCAGTGGTGGAACTTGTACCTGTGACCAGTACTTCGCTGGTACTTCGTGTAACCAGTGTGCTGTCGGCACAATTGGTACATATCCGAATTGCACAAAAAATCCCTGTGACGGTGTAAACTGTTCAGGGCATGGTACGTGCAGTGGTGGAACCTGTACCTGTAATCAGTTCTTCGCTGGTGCTTCGTGTAATACGTGCGATATCGGAACCGTCGGAACATATCCGAATTGTGTAGACGACCCCTGCGACCCCGATCCTTGTAATGGACATGGCTCGTGCAGTGGTGGAACCTGCACATGCTCATCTCTGTTTACTGGCGCTTCGTGTGATCAGTGCGCCGTTGGTACGATTGGAACGTATCCGAACTGTGTGAATGACCCCTGTTATGGCATCACCTGTAACGGACATGGAACCTGCTCTGGCGGGACTTGTACATGCAAAACCGGCTACATCGGAAACACGTGCAATGCGTGCGATACCGGTTATATTGGTTACCCGAACTGTGTAGCGGATCCCTGTTACGGCGTCAGTTGTAACGGGTATGGTACCTGCAGTGGAGGAACGTGTAACTGTAATACGGGATACGACTCCGCCAAAAACTGCGGAGACTGCCTGGGAACCTACGAAGGCTACCCAACCTGCGTACCGGACGTAACCCCACCTGCCGACCCTGTGATTACAACTGGTGGTGGTGAAAATTTTAATATCCACCAAGATAATTTCACAATACAAGGCACCTGCGCCTCGGATACCTACACCATGTGGATAAAAATCGACACAGGTACACCTTTTCAGTTGACAGGATACTCAGCAGGCAGTACAACCTGGACTTACAATGGTAATAACCCGACAGTTTTCACCGGTCACGACTACTGTTTTTCCGCCAAAGACCAAGCTGGGAATACAAGTGGTGAAGATTGCATACACATAGCAAGAGTACCATAAAAAAGGAGGCCTCATTTGTCCGCATTAAACGGGCATAAGGTCGGGCTAACCCCCCGGCCTTTTTTTATTATAGTTATTTTACGCACCTAACACCATATTCAATCGTATTTGAATCAAATACGATTGAATAATCAAATCCATTAACCAAATAAGCCTTATCCGTACTATATAGATCCTTCAGCCACATACTATAGGCTGGAGGTATTTTTTTACATTGTGAAGAATCCCAATCACACCAATAAGTATTTTCACTAGTGGCACTTATAGACATTTTAGATTTCTCAGGCAAGCTCCACGTACCTACCGATACTCCGCCTTCGGTAAGTGTATTACAGAAAGCATTAGCAGTACTCCAATCTTCACTCGCTTTATATGCATATGAATAATCATAACCCGAATCAGGTGAATGGTCTGCGGGTTTATAGACAACTTCAATTGTGGCAGTATCCGTATTATTTAAATTCTGCGGATCTGTACAAATAATTGTTACCTGTTTTACGCCCATTGTGGCAAACCGACTTGCCTCATTGCCACCAGGATTATATGTTGCATTTGATGGAGCTGTTGTAGATGTAATAGTACCACTGTCTGTTGGTGTAATAGACCACAGACAATCACCAGTTGCTGCAAACAATATGTCTGTATCTAAATCTGTTGATGTAGGTGGGGAAGCAATTGTAGGGCCTGCAGCCACAACATCAACTTGTAATGGAGTTGATGTTATACTTGGATCAGGCTTACCAAAACCACAATAAACCGTAGTCGGGTCAAGACTACACTCAATATCATATGTGTCAACTGTCGCAGGCGCCGTATATTTATTACCACTTATTGTACCGCCAGTAGTAGAAAGTATGCATAGTGATGTAGCAATAGGACAAGTTCCACCATCAGATTTAGTTGCTTCAATGTATGGTAATGTAAATATTTCACCTATATCTAGTTCCTTAGGAGTATGGCCAGATGGATAACCAAGGAAATCGATATTAGTAATTGTTTGCGTAGTGATACCACACCCACTCGTATTAAACGTACATGATTTAGGGTCATTTGATACAAAAGGATAACAAGTTGGAACTGCTGTAGATGATACAAATCCTAAATCACTACACGTCATACTATCTAAATCGGTTCCATCACATTCTTCAGTACTTGTATTAATACTGTTATCACCGCATTCTGGATATAGAAGTGTGGCAGTAGGGTTTTTACATAAAGAAAATCCAGAATGATTTGGGTCTAGATTGCACGTCCAATCCTGCATAATCGATTGGCAATCCGTACTACATCCATCTCCAGCAACAGGTTGGCAACTATTAGTTTCATTTCCACAATCAGAATTGTCCCAACATTTCCTTCCTTGATTCGATGATCCTGTTACACAAACACCACCAACATCACAACTCTCACCTGACTCTTTTCCATTGATTCCACAAGTTGAACTTCCAGCCGTAACAGTCACCACAATCTCAGCACTTGAAGCTGCGAGGGCAACATACTTCCCAAGCTGATCACCTACAGCAAACGAACATATGATATGGTCAGTAGCAGATGATGATGTAGGAGCAACGTATGTATTATTTGTCGCATCTATTGTCCCCATTCCAGTATTACCGCTGTCATTAGTAACTGATAAAGAACATTTTTCAAGAGAGAATATATCAGTAGAATTTACTTTAATATTAGGAATAGACCATGCAGGATCGCCTGCATTCATAGAATGAGAAGTAACAGCAATACCTGAATCATTCACAAATCCAATAGCCGTAATCGGCACCAAACTTGAAACAGTTATCTGCTTTGTCTTCGTGCCTATTAAATTATCCGATTCATCAGAAACATCTAACGTTATTGAAGAAGATACTGTTGTACCTTGAGTTGGAGCAGTAATCTCAGCAGTACCAGTAAGAGAAGTAGAAGAAGTCGCCGGAATATCTATGTTATTACCTGTCCATTTGTATGTATAATCTGTAGTATTTGTTGGATTTGTTGCGGTATAATCAATAGATATATCATTACTCTGCGAAACATTTACCGAACACTTATTATCCTCACAACTAAAATCTGATGCCGTACTAGTAAGATTAAAATTCACACTCGCCACTTCCTCCGTTATAACCTCAAACGTTTGTGGGCCTGCTGTTGCAGTAACAACTTCATTATTTATCATCTCCACAAACCATGTATATGTGCCCTCAAGCAACCCACCCGAAGTAGGATATGCCCCAGAAGCTGAGTAATACGTATTGCCAGACGGTGGCGATGTAAATGGTGTACCACCCGTAGGCGGTATAATTGTAATTTTATATGTTACTCCCGTAGGCGCATTCGGAGCCTCCCAGTCAAATGTTGTAGTATCACCTACCTGAAAAATATCACCGACTTTTGGAGATATTAAACTTACCATGTATGTTTCCGGCACAAGTCTTATTTCCGCAGTTTGAGTTAAAACCTGCTTGTTCTCAAGCGTAACTGTAACAGTCAAAGAGCATACTTCATCCACTTTCGAAGCATTAATTGTTGTTGTGAATTTAGGTGTTTCAGAATCAGGATCTGTATTTTCAGCGGTACAAATATCCTCATTAGTTGACTCTACTTTAATATCCTCTGCGCTTAAAATCTTCGTATAATTACTAATTTCACCATTTAAGTCAAATGGTCCAGGCGTAACGTTAGTATCAACAACTTTTAGAGATTTAATTTTCGGATAATTTAGTTCCAAAACAGCTGTATCTTTAAATAGATTCGGATAGAGTGTTTCCTGAGTAATATCCGTAGTAGTGTTGATTTCAATAGGTGGCTCACTATAAGAAGAATGGTAGGTGGTTTCATAACATTTACCACCAACCCAATATGCAGGCACATCCAAACAGGCTCCTTGATTTGTGATATCTTTTAACTCCTCCCACTTCTCAAAACGCAAAGCCAACTTATTAGTTTGTGGCAAATCAACATCAATCAGATATGGTTCTGTTTGCTCACTTGAAATATCTCCAGATGCGGTAACAAAAATATAAAACGGATCAATCGTTCCTGGTGAATTTTCAACGTTATACACAACAAGCCTGTTAGCATCTATACTTCTGGCTACAGGCAATTTATTAATCAAATCTACTTTATTCACAAAATAATTAACATTACGCACAGTTATTAATCCTGTGTGATTACTTCCATTTTCAACTCCTTTCGCAGAAATCACATACGGCTTTAAACCGGCATGGAGAGGAATTTTTTTGTAGTAATTCTCTATTATTGTTGTCTTGTCAGCATTTTCGATAGCACCTTGTATTGTTGTTTTATTAAATGTAGCTTTCTTAGGATTACTTGGCGTACCTGAAATTGATTTTTTGACAAGCCCATCTGACGTCTCCTGAATATCAACATCACCAGCCAATACAGTTACTTCATATTTATCACCTGACGTTATCTCTACCCCATATTCCGTACCTCTTACGCCAGCAATAGCCGACGTTGTCTCAATATCAAATTCGGACTTCTCCGCCAACCGAACTACCTTACTCCAAATCTTACCAACCTTAAGCTTAATAAGTATCTTGGTAAATGTACCTTCCTTATCATTCTGTTTTATCATCATATCCTTAAGCTCCAATTCCGAATTTGGATCAACCGTAGTAATACTCCCATCCGAGAAAAAGATATCGACTCCACTGCCTGCCTTGGTTGTTATAGTATCCCCCTTCATTACAAGCAATCCATTAACTGCTGGTACCTCATTAGAATTACCCTTATTTATTGTAACGTTACCACTAAGGTTGTCCAAAGTTCCGGTAAGAACCAAATAATCCACGCTATAAGGTAGATATTCCCCCTTATCCACAACAAAATTTGCACTATCATAAGCACGTATTATGCTTGGCAACTCAAAACCTTTTGCCAGATTTTCGACCGTCCGTGCTTCATAATCACCACTTTTATTCTCGTACAAACCTGCTACCTGAAAATACTTTCCATCATTAGTAACACCATAAATATACCTACTACCTGTACGAGGATCTGTTGGTACATCACGTAAATAGCGTTTGGATAGAAGTTTATTATCAATCATTCCCTGCCGAAAAGCTGAACTTGTACAATTATGGGCATAAGTTGCATCAGCATAATAACAAAGAATATTTTGATTATCATCAGGGTCAGGAATCGGAAATATTAAATTATGATCCCGCCGATAATCCTCCATGGCATTAGCAATAGCAATCAAATCAAACACTCCCTTCTTCTCATCAAGTCTACTTGGT
>JAOZLT010000277.1 GCA_029934675.1 Candidatus Altimarinota bacterium
AACAGCCTCCCACGCTGCAAAGCCTCCGCCAGGGTTTGGAATGACAACAGTTTTAGCAGATACTGGTTTTATGAATAGCGGGTAAAAACAATTATTTGCCGATTATATGAATAATGCTGTTAGCACAACACCTTTTCTTGTCTTGCTTATTAAACCGTTAACTGATAAAAACATACCATAAACTGATTCATTGAAATTATTAATGATTTAAATACTGTATCATAATTAATTCATATTCAGCACATCCACTTCATTAGTCTTACTATCAACATTTGATATATCTAAAAACCTACATTTGACAAGTGATAATATTTTTTGTATAATTGCAATTTAAATCTATTCTCAATCAGGTAATTTTGTAAACAGATAAAAACCAAATAATAAAAAAGAAAAGTTATGAAAAAAGTAATTTTACTAGTAGTCGTATTAATAAGCTTGACAAGCCTTGTAAATTCTCAAAACCCACAATGGCTGAATTACACCAATGGTAATTATGTCCATGCTATAGCAGAAGAAGGCAATAATATGTGGGTAGGTACTGGTGGAGGTTTGGTGAAACTTGACAAAGTTTCAGGTTCTACATCTTTTTATAATATATCAAATTCAGGTTTACCCAATAACGATATTCGTTCAATAGCCATAGATGCAAATGGTGTGAAATGGATTGGAACCTACGGTGGAGGTTTGGTATCATATGATGATAACAACTGGATAACCTACGATACATCGAATTCCGATTTACCCTTTAATAAGATAATGTCAATAGCTATAGATACAAACGATACGAAATGGATTGGGACTTATAATGGTTATAATCCTTACGGAGGATTAGCATCTTTTGATGGTAGTAACTGGATATCTTACAACACAGCAAATTCCGGATTGCCTGATAATGATATTAATTCAATAACTATAGATGCAAATGGTATAAAATGGATTGGAACTTACGGAGGAGGACTCGCTTCTTTTGACGGCAGCAATTGGATAACTTATAATACATCAAATTCCGGATTACCACATAACGTTGTTTTATCAGTAATAATTGATACAAATGGGACTAGATGGATAGGAACAGGTGGTGGTGGTATAGCATCTTTCAACGGTAGCAACTGGGTAACCTATAATATTTCAAATTCTGGTCTGCCTGGTAACTTCGTTTCTTCAATCGTCATTGACGAAAATGGAACTAAATGGATAGGAACCTATAGTGGGTTAGCTTCATTTAACGGTAGTAACTGGTCAATCTACAATATGTCAAACTCAGGTATACCCGATAATTTTGTAGGTTCGATAGCCATAGATTTAACCGGCAAGAAATGGGTTGGGACTATTGGTGGTGGCCTGACATTATTCTATGAAGATAATTGGACAAGCTATAATACATCAAATTCTGGACTACTGGACAATTGGATTTTGTCAGTAGCTATAGACGAAAATGATACAAAGTGGATTGGAACTGAAGAGGGTGGACTGGTTTTATATGACGGCTTATCATGGACAAATTATATTACTACAAACTCTGGCTTACCTAGTAATTATGTCACTTCTATTTGTATAGAGAATGATAATTTAAAATGGATAGGAACAATAGGTGGCGGTCTGGCCTCATTTGATGGCAGTAACTGGATAACATATAATGCATCAAATTCCGGCCTGTCTAATAATGATATTAAATCTATAGTTATAGATTCTATGGGTACAATGTGGATTGGAACTGCGGGTGGCGGTTTGGTATCATTTAATGGTAGTAACTGGACAATATACAATACATCAAATTCCGGATTACCAAATAACTGGGTTTTATCAGTAGTAATTGATAACAGTGGTGTAAAATGGGTAGGAACTGCGGGTGGCGGTCTGGCAGCGTTTGATGGTAACTTTTGGATTACGTATAATACATCAAATTCCGGATTACCTGATAACGATATTAAATCAATAACTATAGATACAAATGGTATAAAATGGGTTGGAACTTGTGGAGGGGGTCTCGCTTCTTTTGATGGCAACAGTTGGACAACATACAATACATCAAATTCCGGATTATCAGATAATCATATTTTATCTATAGTTACTGATGAAAATAATACAAAATGGATTGGAACTGAAGAGGGTGGTCTTACATCATTTAACGGTACCAATTGGATAAATTACTCCACTTTAACCCCTGGGTTACCTATTATGGGGATAACATCAATAGCCATTGATGAAAATAATACAAAATGGATTGGTATCTGGTTAGGAGGTGGTTTGGCTGCTTTTAATGAAAGTGGTATCCCTTTTAATATTGATAAGAATATACAAAAAGCTGATGATGTTCTTGTTTATCCTAATCCTATTCGGAATTATTTTTTTCTAAAATCACTGCCTTATATTAAAATATCAAAAGTTGAAATTATAAATATTAAAGGAACAGCAGTTAAAAAACAAAGAATTGAAAAAAGCCAATTTAAAATAAATGTAAAAGACTTAGCAGCTGGGGTTTATTTAGTAAAAATATATACTAGTAGCGGTATTATAATGAAAAAAATTATAAAACAGAAATAAAAGAATAAAATACAGATATTTAAATATTTGGAACATGTTTAGAATGTCTCTTCTTAAAGCACGAAACAGCTTCACTTTTTATAGCTGTTCCGGATTTCAGCACCGCCTATTTGTCAGTCTGATACGCTAAAGGTTTAAATATTAACATTGGTTTGACGAACAGAGCAGTAAAAACCGGCAGCCCAAATATCAAACGGATTCCTCACCCGAATGCTGCAAAGCCTCCGCCAGGGTTTGGAATGACAACAGTTTTATCAGACTGCCCTCCGAATAACCTGAATATTTTTTTAATATGAGCATTTTGTGAATAATTTACAATAAAATACCCTGCAACTCTTCTATTATCATTCCTA
>JAOZLT010000002.1 GCA_029934675.1 Candidatus Altimarinota bacterium
ATAGTTTCGATGGACTCATCGATGAAGTCTATTTTTATAATCGAGCCCTAACAGCCGATGAAATAACCGCTCAATATAATTCATATACTACCCCCGGCACTACGGCTTACACAGATTCTAATATGGATCTTTCTTGTAAAGCCATAAACATTGCCGACCACGACAGTGACACTACAACTACAATCTTCAATTGGGAAAAAGACAGTAGTAGTACAACAGTCTTAAATATGCCATTTGATAGCAATATTACTTCAACAACAACCGATGCGGTATTAGATTATTCGGGTAATGATAATCATGGTCAGTTAGGTGCTGGAACAGCTAGTTATGCTCCAACTTGGACATCTTCCGGTATTAAGGGTGGAGCTTATGATTTTGATGGGACGGATGATTATATTTATGCAAGTGGTCTAAATTCATATTCAACAAATTATTCATTCGAAGTTTGGCTTAACCCCGACGATTACGATAATAGGGGATTATTTCTTGGTGGTGCTGGTTGTAAGGAATATTTTGAATTGAAAACAAATGGAACACTATTTAATGTTCATGGTTCAGGTCCTTATTCAAATGTAACTAGTACTGGTACTGTGCCAATTGGCGAATGGACTCATGCTGTTGTTACTTGGGATGGAACATATATGAGAATGTATCGTAACGGAGCAATTGATACAACAAGTAGTGCCCAGTCTCCGCAGGTTGAAGGTGTTGTTGGTAATACTATAATTGGCGGAGCATGTCTTAATACAACATATGCTTACGATGGAAAAATGGATGAATTGAGGGTTTACAATTATGTCCTTTCCCCTGAACAAATTGCTCAAAACTATAACAACGGAAAACCTTTATACAACACAATTGTTAATCAGGAAATTGCAGAAGGTGATGCCAGTTGGCAGTGTAAGGTAACTATAAATGATGCTCAGCCAGTTAATTCGGATTCTGTTGCTAATTCATCAAACTCTATTAATCCATCTAATTCCGAACCGGTTCAAAATATTCCATCTGCCCGTGTACATGCACTTTTGGATACCGATTCCGTCGGCTACTGGCAGTTTGAAGATGGTAACCTTACATCCAATATTCTCGACGAAACCGCAAACAGCAACGATGGCTCTTGTACTAATTGCCCAACATGGACTGAGGAAGGTGCTGTGGGTGGTGGGTATGATTTTGATGGGGTGAATGATATTATTAGTATTGCTGATACAAACGATACTCTTGAGCCTGCTTCTGGAGATTTTTCTGTGGCGATGTGGATAAATCCAGATGTTCTTCGTAATCAGTGTGGATTATTTCAGAAAGGAAGTAGTTCAGATTTTTGGATATTTGAAACAATGTCAGATGGAAGGCTAAGGACTGATATGCGTGGTACGGGTAATTCTTCGACAATTCTTGCTAGTTCATCGGTAGGTGCTATTTCTGCTGAATCATGGAGTCATGTTGCCTTTGTTTTAGATAGAACGGTTGCTGAAACTGTTACTTTTTATGTTAATGGTTCTGCTGTAGGATCTTCAGATGTTTCTGCTTTATCCGGTCCAATATCTAATGCTAATACACTTTCAATTGGATACCATGCTACTAGATTTGATGGCAAAATCGATGAACCCCACATCTACAACCGCGCTCTATCAGCTACCGAAATCAAAAACTTATATAACAATCAATCATATGTATATGGCAGTATGGATTTAGGTCTTTCTCCCGTTGATTTATCCGACGCAGATTCCGACGCAACCGCAGTTACTGTTGATTGGCGTGAGAGTGATACTAGTTTAGCAGTTCTAAATATGTCGTTTAACGAAAATGTAACTTCAACTACGGCTGATGCAGTTCCTGATTATAGTAGTTACAGCAATCACGGAACATTAGCAGCAAGTACAGCTACTCCAACTTGGACAAACGCTACGACCTGTGGGAATAACTCGGGTGGTTGTTACAGTTTTGATGGGACGGATGATTATATGTCTATAGAAGATTCAGATAATTTAGATGTTACAACAGAGTTAACAATTTCTACATGGATTTATCCAGATATTATTACTGGCTCAGAAGATATTATTTTAAAAGGAACTTCAGGTGCTAATGCTACATTTGAAATATATCGTGAAGCAAATAAGATTCGTATTCAACTTAATAGTCAAGGTGTAAGTTTACTTAGTAATTTTACTGTTACACAAAGTGCATGGAATTATGTTGCAATGACATATGATCAATCACTTTCTTCGGATAATGTAAAAATTTATCTAAATGGTAGTTTAGATGCTAATACTAGTAATTACACCATTGCTATTACAGCAAATACAATACCTGTTTATATTGGAGCTAATGCATCTAATAATTTTGCATTTGAGGGTAAAATCGACGAAGTAAAAATCTACGACACGGCCCTAACTCAAGCTCAAATAACTTCCAACTACAATGCAGGAATCCCTAATTACCAAAATATAGCCTACGGTGAAACCACCATTGGTGAAACCTGGTCTGCCAACATGACAATAACAGATGAAGATGGAGAAGACAGTACTACAATAATATCTAACGACCTAGAAATTTTAGGCTTCAGTACTGTTCCTTCCGACGGAAGTAGTTCCACAACAACACCTACAAATGTAGGAGATGATGTTACATTTACTGCTACAGCAAATGTCGCAGGCACTAGCCAATGGTATTTGGCTATTTGTAAAACCGATGCAGTAACAGCAGGCGATGACACAGCTCCAACTTGTGATGGTGGAAACTGGGCAATTAGTACTGCTACTACAGATGAAGCAGAGGCAACTACTACTTATACCGCATTATCCGGTGATGCCGAATCCAATGTCTGGTATGCCTTTGCTTGTGATAAGGTCTCTGGGGGTGGAACTTGTTCTCCATCCAGTCAAGGCTCAGGTAATTCAGGTTCTCCTTTTGCAGTTAATCATCAAAGTACTTTTGGAACTGTTGTCATAACTGATAACGTTGAACTAATTGTTGATGGAGATATGGAGGCTGTTGGAATTAGTAATTGGACAGCTGGCAATAGCGCTGTTTTAACTAAAGAAACAACTAGTCCTCACGGTGGAAGTCAATGGTTAAAAATTACAAGAAGTAACGATATTATAAATGGATATGCAAAACAAATTATTTTAACAATAGGCAAGACTTATCGTATTACTGGCTATTTTAAGGGAGATGGAAATGTTTATACAGCCATATATAATACAAACAACATAACTAGTAGTACTACATCAACAAATTGGCAATATTTTGATGAAACTTTTGTCGCAACTGGTACATCTATTAGGTTTATAGTTGGAGCTTCTACTTCTAATGGTCAATACATAGGTATTGATGATATTTCTATCATTGAAACTGATATTGAACCTGGTGATACCCTAAGATTTATTCTTCCAAAAGAACAAATAGCTGATGAAGATACAACAAGTTCTCAAGACACTATCAATATGTATATTTGTTCCAGTGCAACTACCGGTTATAGTAGTGGTTGTACAAACGGTACTCTTATTTGTTCCGATACTGCTATTAATCCGGTTACTACCGATGCAACTTGCGATGAGGCTTCTAATAATTTAGTTCCGATACCAACTGCACATGGAACTGCGAATGTAAAAGTATATATTGAAGATAATCATGGATTAGCGGGAACCGGTACAGCTCAGCAAGATTATGATATTGAAGATGTAGCACCTACACTTATTAGTTATGATGTAACCGACACTCCAAATATTTCTGCCGGCGGAAGTGATACAATTAATTTTTCAGCAAAAATACATGATGATAATGGAGATAATGACATAACATCGGTCAATGGATATTATTATGACGATAATGTAATTAATCTATCTGGTGGAGTATGTAGCGCAAATGAAAAAAATTGCTACGTTCATACAGCCTGTACACTGGCAAATCAGGGTAGTGGAACTGATAACGAGATCGATGCTCAGTGTCAGATAGTAATGTGGTTTAATGCAAATGGTAGCGCTGAATGGAGAGCACATGTTAACCCAATAACAGATTTAGGTTTAACAACGAATTTTACAGATTCTTTAGGAATTACAAACAATTCTCTACTTGGTATAGGCGTAGTTCAGCCAGGAATTACATATGGCACAGTCGCTATCGGCTCTACATCTCCGCTTAGAGAAACAAATGTAGGAAATTATGGAAATCAAGTTATTGATTATTTTTTGAGCGGTGATGATATGTGTACAGATTATCCTACATGTTCAGGTTCTAGCACTGATAAAATAGGAGTCATACAACAGAAGTGGTATCACACAAATACAAACTTTAAATGGAATGCATCAGCAACTGAAGCAGGTCCATATGTATTAGTTGATACAGCTTCCGGTACCGACGATGAAACAGGTTGTTTAAATCGAGATATTGCTGTTCGTTCTATTCATAATAATACGGAGACAAACGAACCTATTTATTGGAAATTACGTATACCAGGGATTCTTCCTGTTGGAACTTATTCCGGTCAAAACACATTCTCTGCAACTGCTAATACTACTTGTACTGATGCTCATAGTTATTAATAACAGGAATCAGAAATCGGATACTGAATGAAAAACACTATATAGAAGTTCAAAGTTACTCAATCATCACTCTTATTTGCCAACTTTTCATCTTTAGTAACCCATTTTCTTTTTAGAAGAAAGCCATAAACTCAAAAACCCCAATTAAAAAACTGGGGATATTTTAGAAAAGATGTCTTGCCACATCCCAAAAATAGAGCCTCATAGATTGAAAAAAAACAGGTAACATATATACTTACTTGGTGTATTTACATGTGCATTTATCTTTTAAAACCTAAATTTATGAAAAGTAAAATTACATATGTTAAGAAATATCGAAATATTAAGCGTTTTGCTGGCATTATGGCATTTTTGATGTTAGCTACACAAATTAGTATTCCTGTTTATGCTATAGAAGGGGAAGCTTCAGATAATGGTGATCCTACAGTAATAAGTACAGGAACAACAAATAGTGTAGACAAAGGAGTAGCAGATGATTTTGAACTACCTCCTAATACCAGTGAAAGTAATAGTGCAGATTCTGTAAGTGGCTCAAGCCAAAAAGAACAGGTCTCATTGAGTGAGGATGTTGATGTGGAAAATGTAGTAGGGGTTATATTAGGCGATCTTGAAGAATTATCTGACTCGGCTGGTGAAACTCTTGTAGGCGAAGCTGTTGATGGAGTCGTTGAAAGCCTTGAAGGTGAATCTGATTCTGAAGCGGAAGATGCTTTGGCAGATCTTGAAGCTAATATCCAATCCGCTATGGACAAGCTAAATTCTGACGTAAATGTGGATGCTGAGGTAAAAGCTAAGATTTTAAAAAAAATTCTTCATTTAAAAGCTATGTATGTAAGAATTAAAGCAAAACTTCTTAAAAAACATGCAACACTTATTACTAAACTAGCAAGAGTTAAGGAAATGCCAAAAGTGTATGAATTTCGTTGGGGTAATCTCACAGGTCAACGTGCTAGGTGCACAGGTGTATCTCTAAAAAATCTTCGAGATTCCTTATCGTCAGGCAAGATTCCTGAGAAGTGCCGAGATAGCGCAAACGAAGTAAAATATACTGGAAAGATATCAGTCGACAAAGGAACTCTAAAGGTATATAAAAATGTATTATTTGAAGAGGGCGACAAAGTTACTGATGATAGTGGTACATCAATTAAATTTACTTCTAAAATTGCCGGACATTGGGATGGTTTGATTGTTGAATATATCCCAGATGATAAACAAGATACAAAAGTAAATATTACTCTTTCAATTGGCGAACTTGATAAGACATACGTTGGACCGGAAGTTTTTGGACGTAAAAAAATCGGTAATAATCATATGGTTGAAATTAAACCTATTGCTCGTGTTATGCAGGGGCTTGCAAAAGGAGCTCAGAATAAGCTAATTAAAAATAAGCTAAATTTACAGACAAGGATTACAAACATTAGAGCAAAATTGGATAGATTGAGATTGATGAATAAAGGTGGTGATGGGGCAGATGAGATTGATAATCTTTTGAACGAAGCTGGTGAATATAATTTTGATGATGAGACTGCTACAGAAGTTGAAACTACTATAGCAAGTGTTGCAAATAATTTATCAGACGGCTCAACTGCTGATGAAATTAGAAATAGAGCGGTAATGTTTAAAGCAAAACTTGCAGCTTTAAAAAAGCAGGCAATAAATAAAAAGTTTTTAACCAAAATGATTCCTTTTAAAGATACTGATGATAATCAGTGGTATACAAATTATGTATCTGCTGTAAAAAATCGTGGAATCATTAACGGATATAAAGACGCAGCAGGTAATGAGCTTGGCGAATATCGACCTGGTAATAACATTACTGTTGCAGAAATTCTAAAGATAGGTCTTGAGACATCCGAAAAAGGAAAAGCTGTAGGCAAATTACCTAATATGGTATCAGCTATGAATCACTGGGCAAAAGAATATGTTGCACAGGCTGAAGAACTCGGATTAAATTTAGTGGAAGGAGACGTAGATCTTAACCGTCCAGCTACTCGTGCGGAAGTTGTTCGTATGATGTTAGAAGCTCTTGGTATAGAGCCTGATACAATTTCTAAAACCAGTTTTTCCGACTTACCAAAGCTTCATAAACATGCAGCATTCATTGAATATGCTAAAGAGCTTGGTATTATAAGTGGTGATGCGGGTGCAACTACATTCCGTCCTGATGCTCCAATTAACCGTGCTGAAGCTGCTAAAATCGCTAACCAAATTCTCACAATAATTATCGGTGGTTGGGATAGTTAATCAGAATAATTAAAACTCAAAGCCTCTTGTCTGTAATGGTAAGGGGTTTTTTGTTAATTCCGTATAATAAACATTGTGTGGGGTGACACCTCATTTGCTTATTTAATTCACCAACCAACACTCCATTGTTATTCTCGGATCTTTACCTGTAGTAAGACAGTCAGATGAAGCTAGACCCAGGAATCTCCCCTATCTAGTGTCCGTTGTCTGGCTACGGTTATCGGGGAGTTTTCCGAGCCAAGCCTGTCTGCTCTGGCAGTTATGCCCGAAGATGATAATAGGAGGTGGAGAGTGAGATGTGTGGGGATTGGCAATTAAGTCTGCTGTACATCCAAGGTCGTTAGTGTCGCATATTATACTCGTCCATCGGTGGTATTTGTAATCGGTTGAATTGTGAAAAATCATGACCATCTCCAAATCATAAGAAAATCACAGTTCAAGACAAAAAATCATGTAAATAAATCACAGTAAATCATTTAATCCCACCAAAGGCGGGCAGGCATAAAAATCATTGTTCAAACAGTTTAGAAATTCGTCATTCGAAATCTTTTGGAAATTGGTTATTCTTAATTAATACAATAATCACCAAACAATAAGAGTGCTAGTTCTGCACAATAATTATTCCTCCAACAAAAAACCTCCTACTGTATTACCAGTAGGAGGTTTTTAGATCTATAAGATTATTCCTATTTAGCTAATTCCTCTTCAACAATAGTCTCGAATACGCTAAATGGTTGTGCGCCAGATATCTTTCGTCCGTTAATGAAAAATGCAGGTGTGCCAGTAACCCCATATGATTGACCTTCGGCAAAGTCTTTTTCAACCTCATCTTTAAATTTCTCATCATCTAAACATTTATCAAACTTAGCTTGGTTTAAACCTTGTTCTCCAGCCCATTTTTTGAAACTCTCAATACCGAAAGACTGTTGGTTCTCGTAAAGTTTGTTGTGATATAAGTAATATGCTTTATCTCCTCCTTGATCTTTTGCGCATTCTGCTGCCATTGATGCGATTTTACTATTTGCATGAAAGCTTAGTGGGAAGTCTCTGTAAACAAATTTCACTTTACCAGTATCCACATATTTCGATATAAGTTCAGGTAATGCACCTTTGTAGAATCTTGAACAGAAAGGGCATTCAAAATCAGAAAATTCAACTATAGTTACAGGTGCGTCTTTATCTCCCTTCATAGCATCATCATCTAAACTCACATCAACAGGCTCGTTTGCATTTGCAGCTTCTCCACCAGCTTGAGCTACTCTTTGTTTCTTAATATATTCTTCAATTCCCTTTTCTACTTTAATCATAAATTCAGCGTCATCTAAATTAGCTTCACCTGCTTTTGATAGAGAGACACCTGACAGAATAACTGCCACCAAAGAGAGAACTAAAGCAAAAATAGTAATCTGAGCATGTGCTTTTTTAAACATAATCAAATAGTTATTAAATAAATTGCTAAATCATATTACTTAGTTCGGTTGAAAAAGTAAACTTTTTCCTAATTGTTTATCCCATTTCTCCTTCGTCCTACTTCGCATAAAGCTTCGTACGACTTCGTCGGAATTGTTTTTTATGCAGTTTAAACAACCTGATAAACAACCCGAAGGGTGGACAAACAACCTGATAAACAACATGATAAACCACATGAAAAACAACCCGAAGGGTGGACAAACAACCTGATAAACAACCTGATAAACCACATGATAAACAACCCGAAGGGTGGACAAACCACATGATAAACAACCCGAAGGGTGGACAAACAACTTGAAAAATTAGTAATCTATCCCCTTAATAGCCTTTTTAACCTTTTTATAATAATGCTTCACTTCCTTAACCTCAGATACTAAATCAGCTTTTTCAATCATCCACTTAGGCGCATTGCGACCTGTAAGTATAAGATTAGTTTTAGTAGGGCATTTATCAATAAGATTTCTAACCGACTTTTCACTAGCTAGACCTAGATTCAGACAATTTATTAGCTCATCGCAGATTATAAGGTCGTAAGTTTTGTTATATAGTGTAAGAACAGCCTCAATACCTTTTTTTGCCTCTTTTTTATCTTCTTTAGTATTTTCAAAACGGAATTTTTGGGATTTTTCATTAAATCTCTGTTGACCAAAACGAAGAACAGAAATTTGTTCTTGTAATAAATCAAAAATATTTTGCTCGCCATAATGGCTTCCTCCCTTGTCAAAGAAGATTAAAGCCGTCTTTTTTCCCCAGCCTATGCTACGAATTGCAGTTCCGATGGCGGAAGTTGTCTTTCCTTTGCCGTTTCCAGTAATTATTAAAAGCATGATAAATCACTATATATAGTAGGTACAACATAATATTGATACAATATATGGTGGTTCGTCAAGAAAAGTTTTTTGACATGTTCCTAAACTTAGACTAACATAGCTCCGTTAACAAAAATAAATTACCGAGGGATTTCCCCTCCCTTTTTTAACGCCCCTCACCAAGTCCTCCAAACTTAAAAAGAGAACCATTGCCAATCGTATAAAGATTCGGCGTTCTTATAAGCCCTTCAATGACATTCGTTTTTGACTGTCTTTATCTTCTGCTCTTAGCCAGTTTGTAGTTTGTAGGCTGTAGTAGTTCCATTTTTTTCTACAAATTACGCACTATAAACTACAACCTTAAATATTAATTAATAATCAACCCCCTAAAAATGACTAATAAAGGACTCGAAATAAAACGTTTATTCACACAAAAAGGAGTAGATCCACTGGAAGCAACCCCTTGTGAAAAAAGGAATAGTAAAATTGTTAAAACAGATGGGACTATAGTTTTTGAAATGAATGATTTTGAAATTCCAAAAAACTGGTCACAAAATGCTGGCGATATACTTATGTCGAAATATGTTCGCAAAGCAGGAGTTCCTCAATATGATGAAAATGGAAAAGCAAAAAAGGATATAAAAGGGAATGTAATAACTGGTCCAGAAAGAAGTGTAAAACAAGTTGTTAGTAGATTAAGTAGATGCTGGAGAGGGTGGGGTGAAAAATATGGATATTTTGAGGATGCAGAATCAGCACAAGTATATGAAGATGAAATGAACCACATGTTAATAAATCAAATATCTGCACCAAATTCTCCTCAGTGGTTTAATACAGGATTACAGAGCGAATATGGAATTAACGGTCCTGCACAAGGGCATTTTTATGCTGACCCAGAAACAGGAGAAATAAAAAAATCAGAAGACTCTTATACCCACCCTCAGCCACATGCTTGTTTTATACAATCAGTAGAAGATGACATGGTAAATGAAGGCGGAATAATGGATCTTTGGATTCGTGAAGCTCGTCTCTTTAAATACGGTTCAGGAACCGGTACAAATTTTTCTAAAATACGTGGAAAAGGAGAGGCACTTTCAGGAGGAGGAGAATCTTCTGGTCTTATGTCTTTCCTTAAAATAGGAGACAGAGCAGCTGGTGCTATAAAATCCGGAGGCACTACCCGTCGTGCGGCTAAAATGGTATGTCTTGATATAGATCATCCTGAAATCGAAGATTTTATAGATTGGAAGGTGGAAGAAGAGAAGAAAGTTGCAGCACTTATAGCTGCTGGATATGATAGTGACTTTAACGGAGACGCTTATGCAACCGTATCGGGTCAGAATTCTAACAATTCAGTTCGTCTTAATAATGAATTTTTACATGCAATTGAAAATGATGAAGATTTCAATTTAATAGGGCGTAAGGATGGTAAAACCTTTAAAACCGTTAAAGCACGTAACCTTTGGAAGAAACTTGGTTTTGCTGCATGGGCATGTGCAGATCCTGGTGTACAATTTGATTCTACTATTAATGAATGGCATACATGTCCTAAGGATGGTCGAATAAACGCTTCCAATCCATGTAGTGAATATATGTTTCTAGATAATACTTCTTGTAATCTGGCATCCTTAAATCTACTTAAATTCCTTAATACAGATACCGGTAAATTTGATATAGAGGCAATGCGCCATGCTATCAGACTTTGGACTATAACCCTTGAGATAAGTGTTCTTATGGCTCAATTTCCTAGTTACGAAGTAGCGAAAAATAGTTATTTATATCGTACTTTAGGGCTTGGATTTGCTAATATAGGAACAGTATTAATGCGTCTCGGAATTCCATATGATAGTGATGAATCTCGTGCTATATCAGGTGCTATATCTGCAATAATTACAGGTGTTTCTTACGAAGTGTCCGCAGAACTTGCAAAACATCTTGGAGCATTTGAAAAATATGAGCACAATAAAGAAGATATGTTACGAGTAATAAGAAATCATCGTAGAGCAGCTTATTCTGCTGATGATTATGAAAAGATTGAAACTAATCCTATAGGAATAGATCAAAAAATCTGCCCCAAATATCTTTTGACTAACGCTCAAAGTGCATGGGATAGAGCACTTAAGATGGGCGAAGAATATGGTTATCGAAATGCGCAAGTTAGTGTTATTGCGCCTACTGGTACAATCGGACTTTTAATGGATTGTGATACTACTGGTGTTGAGCCTGATTTTGCTCTTGTAAAGTTTAAAAAACTTGCTGGTGGTGGATATATGAAAATAGTTAATCAGTCAGTACCTCCTGCACTTAAAAATCTTGGGTATACTGACAATCAAATATCAGAGATACTTGGCTATATTATAGGTAAAGCTTCTATAATCGAAGCTCCTCATATCAACTTTAAAACACTTAAAGAAAAAGGGCTTACAGAAAAAGAACTTGAAACAATCGAGAAAAGTCTTGCTTCAGTATTTGATATACATATGGCATTCAGTAAACATGCTATCGGAGAAGAAACACTAGAGCGATTAAATATAGATGCTGATATTTACAATGACGCATCATTTGATTTTTTAACAGAAATTGGCTTTACAGAAAAGGGGATAGAATCTGCTAATGAATATATATGTGGTGCAATGACTATTGAAGGTGCCCCACATATTAAAATGGAACATTTACCTGTATTCGATTGTGCTAATCGATGTGGGGCTAAAGGGAAGCGTTTCATCCATTATATGGGGCATATAAAAATGCTTGCAGCAGTTCAGCCTTTTATCTCCGGAGCCATATCCAAAACTATCAATATGCCTAATGAAGTTACGGAAGATGATATATTGGAAGCTTATAAACAAAGTTGGAAGTTTGCTCTTAAAGCAAATGCAATATATCGAGATGGATGTAAATTATCGCAACCTCTAAATACAACCTCTAAAGCTAAGAAAAAAGAAGATGTGAAAGTAGAAATTAGAGAGGTGGAAATCACTAAAAAAGCTCTTCGTAAAAAACTTAGCGAAGAACGTCAATCTATTACTCATAAATTCGCAATAGCAGGCCATGAAGGATATTTTACTGTCGGATTATATGATGATGGAACACCAGGAGAATTGTTCATAAAAATGAGTAAAGAAGGTTCTACTCTCTCCGGAATTATGGATGCTCTTGCACTTTCTATATCTCTTAATCTTCAATATGGAGTACCTCTAGAAGTACTTATATCAAAATTTACTCATACTAGATTTGAGCCATCTGGAATGACAGGTAATAAGGAAATCCCAATAGTTAAATCTATTATGGACTATATGGGAAGATGGTTTGCGGTTAAATTTTTAGACAAAGAGAATGCTAAAAAATATCATAATGGTCAGCTTATAGACAAAGCCTATAATGAAGGAACCATGTCTGCCAAAGGTGCTTTACCAAGAATTCGTAAAGTTATTTCTTTAAATAATCCAGAAGCAGTATCAGAAAATGAAAGAGATATAGAGCTCACTCTTATAAAAGCTCTTGAAAAAACCGTACCTACTAATAAACAAGTTAAAGTAAAAGAGAAAAAAGCAACTGCTGCAGTTGGTGTCATTAGTACCATTCACGGCACACCTCAAGCATTCCAAAATGATGATGCACCCATATGTCACAACTGTGGTGCAGTTATGATTCGTAATGGTACTTGTTACAAATGTTTAGATTGCGGAGAGACTAGCGGGTGTAGCTAAAAGCCCCTCCACTTGTATTGACTGCTTTTGGCAGAAAAAAATAAAAACAATAAAAACCCTGTAGTGTTGGCATACATGCGGACACTACAGGGTTTTTTAAATCAATAATTAAGTCTGAGGTTGTCCGCCGACAGGGAGGTCCTCCATCTTGCAAACATTGTAAAGACCATAAAAGAAGAACATTCCTATATAAACTGCAAATATCATTGTAATAAAGTATATTAGTATAATGGGAATTTCGTTACCCCCTAATAGCAATACGGCAATTATTGGAACTACAGAAAATATTAATCCAAATAATAATCCATATCCAAAAATTTTACCCAAATGACCCTTTGATGTGCTAATAGATTCATCAAGCGCTTCTTTGCTAGTACAATCTCTCTCAGCCAGTACGTAAATTGAAAAATAGACTCGTAAGGTTCTAATAAATACAATAATACCGACCACGAAACTAGCCAATCCCACTATACCCATTCCAGAGAAACCAAGTATTTTAATAATAAATGGCTGAGCAAAAGCAATCAAAAATTGTACCCAAGCCAAAGTATAAATAAAAATTCTGATATTCAGCATTATAAATGAGCCAAGTTTTTTAAATCCCCATTTAACTATTTCTCCAATTTGAATTTCTGATGATTGAGATAGTGTAACAATCAATTTAACATGCGAAAGTATTGCTACACCACCATATAGCCATATTGGAATCATAAGAAGAAGCATTATTACAAGCATTGCACCAGTTGCCAAGCCAAGCATGCCAATTAAAGCACCACTACCACCTCCTAAAAACTGTATGTTTAAATCAGCGCTATCATTTACAACCGTTGCATCAGTAGTTGTAAAAACATTATTTTCATCATATAAAGTTGGTGTTGGCAGTTCCATAGCTTTTACTTCCGCAATCTCAGTGTCAGAAACGGGCTCGCTATCAGCGTCTTCAAAGTTTTCATCTATAGTTTCTACTATTCCTTCCATTCCATTTTCTTCAGTAGGAGGTAAAGTTGCAGTTTCAATGTCGACGTCCGCAATTTCTTCTGTAGTTGCGGTTTCTGTTGTAGGTATTCCAGGTGCTGCACTGGCTCTGCCTACAAAGAAATAAATCAAACCTCCAATTACAATCAGTGGAAGAAGATATATAAAAGTAAGTTTAATAAGGCTCAGCCAGTTTTGAGTGAATAATTTAAATGACATTTTAAAAAGTCCTCCAAAACCTGGTATCTCTTCGGTTTTTGTAATCTCAGTTTTAGGTGGTACTTCTGGTTGCTCGGGTGGAGTTGGCGGTGTAGGTGGAATAGTCTGAGACACCCCTGGTTGCTCGGGTGGAGTTGGCGGTGTAGGTGGAATAGTCTGAGACACTTCTGGTTGCTCGGGTGGAGTTGGTGGTGTAGGTGGAATAGCCTGAGATACTCCTGGTTGCTCGGGTGGAGTTGTCGGTGTAGGCGCATCACCAATGCCTGATTGTAAATTTTCATTTTCCATTTTTATTTTGGTTTAATTTATCGACAAGTACTATAACATTTATCACCCTAAATAAGCAAAATCCCTTTAAAAATGTATGTTTTTGTTTATGATAGAAATCGATGTACAACAAATCATTTCGAATCACAGATAATATAAGTAATAACGCTTTCTCGTTTGAAAAGAGATATAATTCCTCCATTTTTATAGCCTCAATGAAAGACGGAGGTTATAAAAATATCAAAATAGGAGATGAAATTGTGTTTGAGGATTTTGATGAAAATGGAGAGCTTAGAAGTTGTAAGGGTTTAAAGCATTTTATACGCACGCAACATCCAAAAACTGGTACACAAATAGTAATTGTAGATAATCATAATCACGTTTATTACTTTTGGCACGAAGCCCTAAAAAACGGTTTGATTAAGAAGGGAGCGACACTGATACATATTGATCAACATAAAGACACACGCGAGCCATCATCTTACCTCTCTAAAACTGATGCTGAAAACCTGCAGAGAGTTTTTGAGTACACGAATTCGGTTTTAAATGTCGGCAACTATATACTTCCAGCTATCCATGACGGATTAATTGATAATCTCATTAGTATTACAAGTGAAAAAGAACTTATGGCTAAAAATTTGATTGCTTATTGCGAACAAAATCGAACAAATCAACCATCTACCACTGATAAATCAATAGTAGTAAATATCGATCTTGATTTTTGGGCACCAGAAATGAATTATATTGATAATGATTTAAAAATTCGCCAAACAAAAAAACTGATGGAGCGAGCTGATTTTATAACTATTGCAACCAGTCCTTTTTTTATAGAACAAGACAGAGCAATAGAAATTTTAAATGAGCTATTTAATTAAATGATGACAAGAGATATTTGTCAGTCTTATTTTGGCTTATAATAAAGCTATTTAAGCCATATTTGATGTTAAAATATATAGTATTGACAAGATTATTTATATAAGCTATAATGTTCTCCACAAACAAAAAAGAACAAAAATAAAATAAAACCAAAATACAAAGTTCATTAAAAACCCAAACCAAAATAAATAATAAATATTAAATAAAAAAATATTAATTATCAATCATCTTGCTTACCTGGGATAAATCTGTAAATAAGTTACAGGCTTGTTCCAGGTAAAATATTTTTGAAATACTCTCACCAATATCATTCTGAGTTTTCCGCTATTGCTTACTCAGAATGATATTGATGGAGTGAATGAGGCTATTATCAGCATTTATGATAAAATGATTCCAAAATAATCAACTATCATGAACATCCGATTTCCATTTACCAAAAACGAAATATTTTTTGCCGCGGTGTATTTTGTGCAGGCAGCTGTAGGTATTGGCGCTTTGGCCCAATTTCTTTTTACACGAAATGAGCTGGGCTTAAATTTTGTCCAACTCGGAATACTGGCAGCACTTCCTACTATCTCGTGGAGCATAAAGCCTATATACGGATTTCTAACTGACTTGGTTCCGATATGGGGTTATCGCCGTCGACCATACCTCCACATAATGCCGATTATTACAGTCCTTAGCTGGCTTTGGATATGGCAATTCGCAGATTCATTTATCAGTTATGCAATCCCAATTATGATAGCCAATGTTGGGCTTGGATTTACAGATGTTATTGCGGACGGTTTGGTTGTACAGCAGTCGAATGAAAAGACAGCAGGTCGTTATCAGGCAATTTGCTGGGGTGCGTTAACTGTAGGTGCGATTATTTCGACATTCTTATCCGGTATGCTTCTTGGTAGAGAGATATTAGGAATCAGGGATATGTTTTTTATTACAGCTATGATGCCTTTGCTTACATTCGGACTTTCATTTTTAATCAAAGAAAAAAAGATTACAGATCGCAGTGAGCTTAAAGCTCATAAGGTAATCAGTCCGAAATATATCTATTTAGCCATAGTTGCTTTAATTCTCACTTTCTTAATGTTATGGCCTCGCGAAGAAGCAAATATGAATCTGATGTCACTTGGGATAATCGCAATCTGGTTCGCATGGTTTGCTTTTTATTTTAAGCATCTGATGGATTTGAAAGTGATAGGTAAATCGATTTTTGTAGCCGCAATATTTGTATTCCTATGGCGCTTTACTCCCAGTTTCGGTGCTCCGTGGCAGGATTTTTTAATTAATCAGGTAGGAATCGACCAGGAAACTTATGGGTATTTTGGAGTAGTGAACTATATTGGCTGGCTTATTGGTACAATTTTATTTGCTAAATGGCTGGATAAAAAAGATTTAAAGAAGGTTTTACTTTGGACAATCGTTGCAAGCGCTATACTTGGCATGAGCCAGTTAGGTCTTACAAATGTCGACTTGGCAAACAGTATTGGCTCCAATATCATAATTCGAACTGTCGCGGCCATAATCGCTACCCCCGTATACTTGGCTGCTCATGGTTTTGACTTTGGAACTTACTTGATGACTTATGATGGCATTGTATATCTCAACTTCTTCCTCGATTTCTTTCTCGGTATCCTGTATATGCTTTCCTTCCTCTCACTACTTAAATTCGTTGCGCTCAGTACTCCAAAAAATCTTGAAGGCACAAACTTCGCGGTAATGGCATCTATTATGAATTTTGGGTTAGTATTCGGTTACATTACCGGTGGTGCGCTTTATGAACAAATTCAAACCGGTTTTATAGGCATAAGCGGTTTGCAATGGACAGTAATCCTTGGCGCCGTAACATCACTTATAGCGTTAATCGCATTGCCGTGGCTTAAGACTGAGCATATGGCTCGTAGCTAGAAACAGAATTAGACAATTTGCAATTGTTTAGATATTTATATTTTATAGTGTCATCTACCTAAAAAGACCCCAGTTTTTCTACCTCAAACCTAAATTAGAGAAATTTTAGCAATATTTTTATCCGAGTTTGATTTAATTGCAGTTTAAAACAGAAAAATTCGTCACTTTTTAAAATCGATTAAATAGCTTTTTAAGCTAAAAAATAATGTTTTACTAATAAGAAAATGGAGCTCAATTGAATCCACAAATTTTCATAAACTTTTCTTACATCAGTTATTCAGCTAAAAAACATACTTCTTCAAAATGATAAAGTAATATCGAACCCCACTTTTTACTTTTAATATGCGCTTCTCACGGCTTACTTAAAGCAAAAAACTATACTTCAAAAAGTGACGCAGAATTAAGCAAATATGTTTATGCCTTAAAAAACTGGGGTCTTTTTAGGATCTACCCCTTGACAAAATTATAAAAAGTGTATAAAATATATACCATTTATCATTTTAAGTTAATTAAATGGCTCTTGAAAGCGGTATGAAAAAATCAGATTCAATTAAATCATCAGGTAAGGAAGTGTTATCTAAAAGTGAGCTATGTATTATGGTCGCTAATAGCTTTGAAACACTTAAAAGTAATAAGTTATTTTCTAGTGCTCCAAAAACCTTTGAGATGAGGATATTGAATGCCGAGCTCAATATTTGGGCGATTATAAATAATATTAGCCAAAGCAATGTTGATGCTGAAAGCTTAAAGGCTATATGTGACTCAATTGATTGGTCCGTCAATGATTTAAAATTGAGATTTGAAGGAAATGAGCATGAACTAAGAAATGAGTTAGTATTCAAAATTGTTGAAGATGCTAGAAAAAAGATAAAAGGATTCATACCTCAGGCGCCGGAGAAAGTTGAAAAAGGGGAAGAAATAGATCCTGATAGTCAAAATGAAGAAATTGAAGGTAATAAGGAAAGTGTGGACAGTATAGAAACGAATAAACAAAAAGAGCTGACCTACGATGAATTGGTAAACTTTGTATATGAGTGGGAACAAAGAATATCTGGTCTTAACATCAATACTAAATCAACATCTCCTAAGTTGCAAAAAGAGTATGATAAAGCTACCACAATAATATACGAGAAACTTGAGGTCTTAGAAAAGATTACGTTAACCGAGTCAAATTTAAAACCGCTATGCGATTCAATAACTGAACAGTACAAGCGTCTTGAGAGGTCCTTTAAGTCGGATGCTTCTGCATTAGGAAGAGTTAATAATATTAAGACAAAAGTTAATGAGGCAAGAGGACTTTTTAATGAGTCATTTGCTTTTCCAAAAGCCCTAAAAATAAAAGAGGACATAAGCGATAAAAAGTCGATAGAAACTGTTGCTAGGAATAATACCAGCTTTGTTAAAGCAATGAGTAGAGCGGGAGTTGAGAGAAGTAAGATTCCTGATAGATTGTCTGAGGTATGTCATAGTATGGCATTGGAAATGGCAGAATACTTCTATAAACCTTTGGGAACTGATAGAAGTTTAAATCCTGGAAATTGTTTTTCTAAGGATGATGTTGTGATAGCAACAAGAATATTTGATGATTTTGCACAGTTTGCGAAGAGAGAAGCAAAGAGAATCTCCGGCAATAAGAAATTAACTCATAGCGATTTTTGTGATGAATTTTCTAGGAGCTTAAGTAAATATAAATTTAGAAAAGTGGGTGGAAAAAAAACAAATATTTATACAGGTTATTTTAGAAAAGGCGTAATTCAATATATTACTTCTTTTATTAAAGATATATCAAATCCTAAAGATTTTTTGGATTTGTATAGCCCCATCAAAAGTATTGACTTCGAATATGCTCAAGCATGCATTTTGCAAGAAAAATTTGATTTGTTTTTAGAGGGTGAAACAGAGGTAATTGATTTTACTAAAAATGAAATTACTTTTATTATTAATAAATACAAAAAATTTAATGGAAATTCAGATTATAAAGATTTAAATCAAAAAATTCATCATTTATGTGGAGAATTAAATAGCGTTTATCACGGAGGAATCTCATTTAGAAATGTTCAGAACATTTTGGATGTACTGAAAGATGAAGGGCTGATGGAAAAAGGTGTTACATTAGAATCATTAATACCTAAAAAAGAATCAGGGCCTGAAGCTGATATTATAGGTGATGTAGAGGAAGATGCGATTGATGATAATGAAGGAGGGAATATCGAAGTGTTATCTGAGCTAGGCGGAAGTGAAGATCAATTAGAAAAAATAAGTGAGGAGGGCGTTATCTGCGATGGACAACAAGTTGTTGAACAGATTGAAGATGTAAATCCTTCAAATGGTAATGTGGAAGAGGAGGATATTGATGCGCCCGAAGAGGATGGGGTTAGTATGAAGAAGGATGAAGCTAGTGAACCTGCCATTACTCCAACTATATTTGGGGATCCTCACAATACGGACGTAGAAGAAAGAAGTTTAGAGGAAAATGGAACTGATACTAAATTAAGACAGGGGAGTGAAAGTAATAAGGGGGATATCGGAGAAGCCAAAGATTTTGATCTGGAGTCAATTGGAGATATTATTTCTTCAGAGCTATCGTCAGGCGCAGAGGGCTTCAGCTCATCGGAGGCTACTAGGCTATCTGCCAACTACTTAAGGTTATTTATTAATATTACAAGGCTGGCAATCAAAAATCATGAGGTTTTAAATTTAAATACTCAAGAAATTAAAGATAGGATTGAAGGACTTAGACAGTCTCTTGAGAACAAAGTTTTAGAAATTCAGTCTATTGCACACAGGCTTGAAGAGTTAAGATCTCAGATTATATTTGTAACAAAATTCGGAAAAGAAATAGATGAAGAAGGGAAACGAGCATTAGAGGAATATATAAGAGCTAAGGATAGTCTTGATTCATTATTAGAATTTGTTGATATAGATGAGAAAAAAAATCAAATTAAAGAAATCGAAAGGTTTTTAGATTCACTGGGTGACAATGCTATTAAAGCAAGAGAGTTTCTTAACTCAAAAGGAGACTTAGGAATAGTTTTAGATGGAATGGAATTACAGGATCTTGTAAGCGAAGATCTTGCAAATATAATTAATCAGGATAATGAGACTCCATTTGGAGTGAAGATATTTGAACTAAAAGAAGCTCTTGAAGAAGTGTTGGATCATATTAAAGATATAAAAGAGCTTAAATCTGAACACAATAATCTTGGTTCTATATTTTCAGTTGCTTACAGAGAAGCAAAAAAATACCTTGATGTTTTAAATCTAACAGGTAATTTTGAAGTGCAGGTGGGAACTGGAGAAGTATTAAACAATAACATAGTACCAACCGAAACACGCGAATCACTTGACCCTCTTGAGAAAATTAAGGTAAATATTGATGGTCGTGAAGTTCAAATAAGGAGAATTAGTGCAGATGCACTACAGATATTGAGTGCTATCCAAAGGGTAAATAATAGTAATAATGAATCTGGACAACATTATTCTCGTGGTTCGAATAGGTTGCTTGGGCTTTTAAAAATGATTCGACCAAGTTATGAAAAGTATTATAACAATGAAATTGCCAAAATTATTGAAGATGATCTTGTATTGATTTCAGATGATTGTTCTGGTAAATCTAAAACTAAAATTGCTCACAAGCTTTTTGAAAGCTCTCAATTTCCATTAATACAATTTAGTATCGGACCTGTGGCCTCTGCAAATTTTCCATCTTGTGAATCAAAATTTGCAATAACTTTGAAAGGAATGAGACTTGCTAGAAGTATATATAGTACAGCAGGAGTTGACAGTAGGGAGCAAGGAGTTATTGGTAAGGAGATTAAAGATAGAAGGGCAGAAAATGCTTTAAAGAGACAACTAAGAGCTCAAAATAATAGCAAATAAATATCATGTTAAAGAGCCCGAGACTTTCGTCTCGGGCTCTTTTGTTATGTTAAAAAAATCAACGGCTAGTCTTTACTGCTCGGTCAGACTCCTCCTCTCGATGTAGTCCTTCTTGATCTCGACCATGCGGTTAGCGAACTCCACTCCGTGCATGCTGGTGCCATCCTCGATGAGGCCGCGGATGTGAGCCACGACCATGTAGTTGAACACCTCCATCACGAACGCCAGAGTGGCGGCCTTCCCCTTGGTGCCCTTCAGGAGCAAGTCCAGGCCGATCAGGATGGGGTGACCCATGCCGACCCGCAGGACGTCAAACAGCATCACCTTGCCACCTTTCTTGGTGACTTTCTTGCCATCTCGGATCCTGGCGACCGCCGAGGTACTCGACTCAGAGATCTGGATGAAGTAGTACTTCTCCTCGATCTTGACCCAACCCTCATTGGTCTTCATGGCGCGGATCACATCGAAATTCGCAACGTAATCCTTATCAGTCTTCAGGTCGTGAGCTATCAAAGTCTCGGTGGAAAGGGGTGCGCCCTTACCGACCACGACCGTCGTGGACCTTGCCTTGGACCGCATCAGCCTGATGTGGGGAGAGTTCCCCTTCAATCGCCAGGAGATGTTGCCAGATGTGGCGTTGATGTTTCGAATCCGAAACTCGTGGCTGGCACCTCTGGGGATATCCACTCCCTGTGGCGAGACGATGGGGATAACCTGACGAACGATATTTATGTACAAGGTTCGGCAGATTGTGGGATCCTTAATATCCGCAACCGTGAGCTTAAAAGCCTTCTTGCTACACTGGTTGCCGGCAATGAATGTAACAGAACGCCCCATTTTCCGGTTCAACTGTCCGCCGGAATTGCTGTCTTCCCAGCAAAATCGACCGCTCGTACCCTTGGTGGAGACGATCTTAAACGTCTCTTTCTCACCAGGGCGGAGGGTAACCGTCGTGGGGGAGACCCGCAAAGTGGGTTCCTTACGATCCTTGGGATTCTTGTCAGAGGTATCGACGCCACCGGGCCCGAAGCCCAGATCATCATCGATTCCGCGAACGACGCTCGGGTCGAAGTCCCACGCCGGGTTGATGTGTGAACATAAGTTCTCCAGGAGTTGTTCCTTTGCCTTCTCACTGGTCTTGACAGCGACCTTCTTCTGCGCCATCTCTACCAGAGGAAGAACCTTCTCCCTCAAGAACCTGATGAAGTTCATCCGAAGACCCTTGCCTTCCACCTCGTAGAATCTGCTAACGAGGCAGTCGGAAGAAGTGGATCGGAAATAGTTTAGATCCGGCACGAAGATCGTACCGCACATGTTTTGGGCCAGGAGTTCCCGAGGGAACAATTCTTTTTCCTCTAGTCTCGGCAGAGTTTCATAGACCTCCATGAGACTACAGATTTTGTTGTAGCCACCAACCGAAATTCGGTCGAGGTGACCAGGTTTTTCCGGGAAGACAATCTCGACCTGCTGCTGTCCAGCAAGGTAGTCGACTTCCATTGTCTCCTCGATACCACCGAAGAGCACGTCCCTCTCGGCCAGCTTGATGTTGTTGACCCTCACACACCTTGCGATGCTGGGGTTCATTCGCTTGGCCAAGTTGGCGATAATGTACTTGCTGCTGGGGATCTTCTTCCAGTCAACAATCTTGTCCAGTCTGATGACACTTCCGGTTCCGTCGATCGTGACCCACTTGGGCTTACGAGCAACATCCTCGATGCTGACGTCGGGCTCATCACCCTTGTCGATTGAAGCTAGAAAGATGTTATCGTCGTAAACCATCCTGACACACTTCGGGTAATCCTCCGATGCGGTAAAGACGACAATCCGCTTGCAAACGCCAAAGGCGTGCTTGCTCCCAGTGCCGTGCTGTCCGATGGTGTCTCGGCGCTCCTGCTTGTGCTCGTTGTGCACGTCGACGAAAGCGTCAAAGTCCTCTTCCGAGAATCCCTTGCCGTTGTCCGTCAGCAGGATGAATCCGTTGTCCTTTCCCCTGTCAACGATCCTGATATGGAGCTTGAGGGGGCGGTCGGTTCGGCGCGCGTCGAAGCCGTTCTCCAGAAGCTGGAGAAGGATACCCAAAAAGGAAATCTTTCCGGGGTTGACGATGCCGTCCTTGATTCTTCTTGCGTTGATTTTCGCCTTGAAAGTTCTTTTCTTGGACATTGTGAATCCTCCATGATTCGCTGAAAAGTTCCGAGTTATCGTTTCAAATGGATTCCGAGTCGTACTCTGAGGCTCGCTAGTGACTGAGCTGCCTTGAAAGGCAATTCATCTCTGCAAACTTCTAGAGCTAGATACAGTTCATCTATTTCGTCACCAAGTTCCCGAAGGACCTTAATCCTTTCGCTGGAATCCTCGATTTGAGCGAAAACGAAGATACGCCTTCGCAGTTCTTGGATTAGAAGCTTGGTATCATTGATTTCAGGGTTGTACACAGTTCCCTTCAAATGCATGAAAGAGTCAGCGGAAACGACAAAGTTTACCTTGCCCTTTCCCCGCTTACCGACATCAGCTTCTCCTGAAAGGATTTTACTGAGGTCGGAACTAGTAGCAACTTGCTTGTCTACATCCCGACTTTCCTGGGTCGGTCCTGCGCGAGGAGGAGACATCTTTTTGCGTTTGTCTCCCGTTTCACACTTGGCGTCTGGGACGCTACCGTTAGCCAAATAAAGCGCAAGGCTTTTGGGTGGTGCAGCAGTTTCCCGATCTAGAGCTTCCTGTTCCCTATCGGTTATAGGTTTGAAGCTAGAATCTTTGATGAGTATGAGCAAGCGGGCAAGAAGAGTGGCATATGGGCGAAAGCCCTTGCTGACCCTTTGCACTGATCGCTTGTCGTACTCTAGGATTCTCCCAAGTTGAGCAAAGGAAAGGCCACTATTGGCCTTAAACTCAAGAAGCGCAGCTTTAGAAGCTGAATCATTTTCTCGATTGACCATAGTTTCCCCTCCTTTCTTGTTAGTTGGGGTGTTTGATTGTTTGTTAGGAGGTTCCTTAATTGTCTCCTCCGGATCATCCGTAGAGACTAATACAGCCTCTTCAGCCTTCTGATCTAGGGTTAACTTCTTTGGAATTGGAGGTGGGACCACATTGTTTTCCATGTAACCCCTGAGATTAGAGGGTGGATTATCCATTTCTTGTTCGAAGATTGAAAACTCATCGTTACGTATGGGCGCAAAAGCCTCATCCTCGGTAAGGATATAAAGGCGAGCACGCAGTTTTGAGTAGATTCTCATGCCCTTCACAAGGCTCGTGAAAATTGATGGGTCGTAATCAAGGATTCTGCCAAGCTCAGTCCTAGTGAGACTAGCAAGTGCCAAAAACTTAGTTAAGGCATGCAGAATCACAGAACCGTTTGGCTTCTGCTTGTTTTCTTCCATGGTGTTTTCTCCTATATCTTTCGAAATCATTGTTTGGTTGTTATATAACTAGCCATTCATTTTAATGAACATCTTCTGAGGGAGCCAAATGCACATTACATATGACAAAAATGGCTATAAACTCAAAAGGTGTAAATTCTAGTACAAAAATCGTAATTTGTCAACCTTATTTTGCTCTAAAAATATAACTGATATATTTGACATGAATCATTTCACCACTGACAATGAATCTAGCATAAAATAGTAAATAGTAATTAGTAAATACAAAATGAACTCTTGGCTTTTCTTCGCATTATTGGCGCCCCTACTGTGGGCATTTACAAATATTTTCGATGGTGCTCTCCGTCGACATTTTATAAAATCCGATTTTGCTCTTACATGGATAGCTGCTGTAAGCAGACTGCCGTTTGTAATTATATTTTTCTGGATAGGAGGATTTGAGATACCTGCATTGCCTGTACTGCTGCTTATGTTTTTAGGAGGAATGCTTTGGACTGGCCCAATGGCGCTTTATTTTAAAGCTATTGAATTCGAAGAACCAAGCAGAGTTGCTCTTTTACTTCAAATGATGCCGATTTTTACTCTGTTAATAGCATATTTATTACTGGGTGAAACCTTAAGTACAATCCAAGCGATTGCATTTGGAATTCTAATAACTGCTGGTGTGTTAGCAGCAATAAAACAAACTGGTAAAGGATGGCATTTCAGCAAGGCATTTGTCCTCGTTCTAATAGCCGGATTGTTATGGGCATTTTCGGATGTTTTATTTAAGAAATTCGAACTCGTTTTTAGTAATTTTTTCGCTGCTTTTGCAATTTATTTCTTTGGAAGCTTTCTTGTCTCTATCTTTTCAATGTTCAATAAAAAAGGACGTAAAAGTATCTTAAGTTATTTCAGTAATCTACCTATTCGAGCATGGCTGATGTTAATTGGTTCAATGCTTGCAGGTATTTGCGGTTCAATATCTTTCGCGTATGCGCTTACGCTCGGAAAAGCCTCACTTACCGCAGTAATCATAGGCGCTCAGCCCCTTATCGTATTCATTCTCGGGCTCTTATTTGCCAGATTTATCTCAGAAATACGAAAGGAAGATACGAGCAAGAATGCCTTGATACTTAAAGCTATATCTTTCGGTTTGGTAATTGTTGGATTGGTAGTTTTGGAGATTTAAAGCTCAGCCTAAACACCATAACCTTACTACCGTTGTCATCCCCAATCCTCCTTTTGTCATCCCCAATTCTCCTTTTGTTATTCCCGACCCCAATCGGGAATCTAGTTAAAAAGTTTGCATAAATATTGTATTACACAAACACTAGATCTCCGATAGGGCCTGCCTTTGTCGGTAGGCAGGCTCGGAGATGATGATGGAGATGAAGCTTGGAGATAATGATGGAGGGGAGGGGTTGTTTAGTCCGTACTTCTCGCTACATAGGGAAGAGGCGGACCAAATGAATGATCCGCCCCAAGAAATTTGAACCGACAGAACGTAGTCTGTCAGTTACTTAGTGGAAGTGGAGGGAATTGAACCCCCGACAACCCCAGATAGCTGCTTTGACCATTTTAAACCGCCCTGTGACAGTGTGCCTGAACTGAGGGAGAAGCTGGTAACATAATTTTGTTCCAGTACCTATCGAGTTCTCGACGGACTCACTACTGTGAATCCACTATCGTGTTTGGTTTTACAGTATAGCATTGCTACTTGGGTGCTCTACCAACTGAGCTACACTCCCATAAAGACAGGAATATAAAATATAGATGTTGTTACATGTTGTCAACAGCCTTTTTTATTTTAATTAGAGTGGATTTTTTGTCCTTGTTCAACTAAAATCGACTAGCACAAAAGCTAATAATCAACTTACAAATAATTTCCGATTAATTTATCATTTTTGATTTGTAATTTCTGATTCATAACTCATAATTCATAATTAAATTTTTAATTTTTAATTTGTGATTTATCATTTTTGATTCCTACCTGTCCCGCTATGGCGTGGAATTCTTAATTAACATGTTAATTCCCTCATAATGTTTAAAAATTCGAAATTAGAAATCTTTTGGAAATTGGTTATTCTTAATTCTTAATTAAAATAAATCGTGGATCAACAAAAACTAAACAAAGGCTTAGCTCAAATGTTAAAAGGTGGAGTAATAATGGATGTAGTAACAGCAGATGATGCGAAAATTGCTGAAGACGCAGGAGCTGTGGCTGTTATGGCGCTTGAGCGTGTTCCATCCGATATCAGAAAATCCGGTGGCGTAGCTAGAATGAGCGATCCGAAACTTATAAAGGAGATTATCGACAGCGTGTCCATTCCGGTTATGGCAAAAGTAAGAATCGGACATTTTGTTGAGGCTCAGATTTTAGT